>JAIOJO010000184.1 GCA_019911985.1 Sulfuricellaceae bacterium
CGCTATCCGCTGATCGACGGCCAGGGCAATTTCGGCAGCCGCGACGGCGATTCGGCGGCGGCGATGCGCTACACCGAGGTGCGCCTGACGCCCATCGCCCAGTTGCTGCTGGCTGAGCTGGATCAGGGCACTGTGGGCTTCAAGCCGAATTACGACGGCTCTTTCGACGAACCGGCGGTGCTGCCGGCGCGGCTGCCTTTTCTGCTGCTGAACGGTGCGTCCGGCATCGGCGTCGGCATCGCGACGGAGATTCCGCCGCACAATTTGCGCGAAGTGTGCGAGGCGGCGGCGAAGATGGTCGAGTCGCCGGACTTCTCCGAGGAACAGGTGCTGGCAGCGATTTCCGGGCCGGACTTTCCCGGCGGCGGGCAGATCGTTTCCAGCGCCCAGGACATCCGCCATGCCTACACCAGTGGCCGGGGTTCGATTGCGGTGCGCGCGCGCTATGTCTTCGAGGACTTGGCGCGGGGCCAATGGCAGTTGGTGATTACCGAGTTGCCACCCGGCGCGTCGGCGGCGCGGGTGCTGTCGGAAATCGAAACGCTGACCAACCCGCAGCCCAAGCCCGGCAAGAAAACCCTCGACCAGTCGCAGGCGCAGACCAAGGCGCTGCTGCTGTCGCTGCTGGAAACGGCGCGCGACGAGTCGGACAAGGAGCAATCGGTGCGCATCGTGTTCGGCCCGAAAAGTTCGCGCATAGACCGCGAGGAATTCGCCCGCACGCTGCTCGCCTACACCAGCCTGGAAACCACGGTGCCCTTCAACCTGGTGCAGGTGGGCATGGATGGCAATCCGAGCCAGAAATCCCTCTACGGCATACTCGCCGACTGGTGTTCGTTCCGCATCCGCACCGTGGAGCAGCGCTCCGGCCACCGCCTGGCCAAGGTCAAGGACCGCATCCATATCCTCGAAGGCCGTCATACCGTCTTCCTCAACCTGGACGAAGTGATCCGCCTGATCCGCGAATCCGACGAGCCGAAACCGGCGCTGATCGCCCGTTTCGACCTTTCCGACTGGCAGGCGGAAGACATCCTGGAAATCCGCCTGCGCCAGTTGTCGCGCCTGGAAGGCATCAAGATCGAGCGGGAAATCGCCGAGCTGCAAGCCGAGCGCGCCAAGCTCGAAGGCCTGCTGGCCAGCCCCGCCAAACTGCGCAACCTGGTGGCGCGGGAAATCCGCGAGGACACCAAGAAATTCGGCGACGAGCGCCGCACGCTGATCCGGCACGAGCGCCGCGCTTCGCTGTCCGAAGCTGCGGTGCTGGACGAGCCGGTCACCGTCATCGTTTCGGAAAAAGGCTGGATGCGCCACCGCCAGGGCCACGGCATCGACCCGTCTAGCCTCAGCTTCAAGGAAGGCGACAAGCTCCTCGCCGCCGTCGAATGCCGCTCGCCCGACGCGCTTATCCTGCTCGGCTCCGATGGGCGCGCCTACACCATCGTCGCCTCGCAAATCCCCGGCGGCAAGGGCGACGGCGCACCGGCGGCCTCGCTGATCGGCCTGCAGTCCGGCAGCAAGGTCGCCGGCGTCGTCACCGGCCAGCCTGAGGATAAAATCCTGCTCGCCAACTCCGGCGGTTACGGCTTCGTCACGCGCATTTCCGATATGGCCTCGCGCCAGAAGGGCGGCAAAACCCTGATGACGCTGGAAGACGGTGAAACCATCCTGCCGCCGCTGCGCCTGGACGGGCAAGGCGCCGCGCCGCGCTACCTCGCCTGCATTTCCAGCGACGACCGGCTGCTGGTCTACCTGCTGGCCGAAGTCAAGGAACTGGCGAAAGGCCGGGGCGTCATTCTGATGGCGCTGAACGGCCAGAAGCTCAAGGGCGTGTGCGCGTTCGAGGACAATCTGACGGTGCGCGGCATCCGCCGCGGCCGGACGGTGGAAGAAGCGCCCGCCTTCGAATTGTCGCGGCGCGCGCGCGGGGGCAAGACGCTGAACGTGAAGGTCGAGGCGCTGTATACGGCGGCGAAGGCTACTTAAGGGCTTGCGTTGGAATAACTTCCATGTATGGGAATCCAGGTAGGAGCGACCTCCCGGTCGCGATTTCCAGCACCCCGTCGCGACCCCGTGCGACTTAATCAGAGGCTCCCTAGAGCACAGGCTCACCTGACCGAGCGATAAACGCCGATCCGCTGGCGCTTGCTCAAAACGAGCTGCCAGAGCTGTCCCTGGCGTGCGCGGAAGAAGCCGGCGCAGCTTAGCAGGTAGTATTTCCACATGCGGTAGAAGCGGTTGCCGTACTTGTTCTTCAGCTCCGGCCAGGCGCGCTCGAAGTTATCCCACCAGGCCAGCAAGGTGCGGTCGTAGTCCGCGCCGAAGTTGTGCCAGTCTTCGATCAGGAAGCGGTTTTCCAGCGCCGACGCAAGTTCCTTGGCCGAGGGCAGCTTGCCGTTGGGGAAAATGTATTTGTCGATCCAGGCATCCGTCTTGGGCGCAGTGTTGTGGTTGCCGATGGTGTGCAGCAGAAACAATCCATCCTTGTCCAGCAGGCGCTCCGCCGCATCGAAATAGACGGCGTAATTCTTCGGGCCGACGTGCTCGAACATGCCCACCGAGACTATCTTGTCGAAGCGGCCGGCGAGCCTGCGGTAATCCATCAGCTCGATGCGCACCGGCAGGCCGGAGCAGCGCTCCTGCGCCAGTGTCTGCTGTTCCTTCGATACCGTGACGCCGACCACGTCCACCCCGTAATGCTCGGCCGCGTAGCGCGCCAGCCCGCCCCAGCCGCAGCCGATTTCGAGCAGGCGCTCGCCGGGCCGCAATTCCAGCTTGCGGCAGATCAGGTCGAGCTTGTTCCGTTGCGCTTCTTCCAGGTTGGCGGCCTGGTCCCAATAGGCGCAGGAATAGCTCATGGAGGGATCGAGCATGGCCTTGAATACGTCGTTGCCGATGTCGTAATGCTGTTCTCCCACCTGGAAGGCGCGGCGGCTGGATTGCAGATTGAACAGGCCGTGGCGGAGGATGTCGCCGAGCAGGCGCATCCTGGCCCAGCCGCCCAGCTTTTCGTCGATGTCGGCTTGCAACAGGCGGTGGAAAAACTGGTCCAGCCGCTCGCATTCCCACAGGCCGTCCATGTAGGCCTCGCCGAAACCGAGCGAACCTTTGCTCAGGATGCGCCGGTAAACCTGCTTATCGAGCACTTGGATGCCCCACGGCACGTTGGCGTTGATCGGGATGCCCGCTTCGGCGGCGAAACCGTGGATGGCGGCGGGCGCGTTTTGGAGCGCCGCTACGGTTCCCGGAAGGGCGAGCGCCAATTCGTTTTCTTCTTGCACGGCCTTTGTTCTCCTGTTGCTTAAGCGGCATCCGCGAGGATGGGGTGGGTGCGGCGGATCGCCAGGTGGTAGATCCGCAGCAGATCTTCTTCGGTAATGTCGATGAAGGAATCCATCTCCGACAAGGCATACACCAGATCGCTGTGGGCGATCATGCATTTTTCGGCATGGGGGTCGTGCGCCGCGCCGGGGGCCTCCGGCGGCATGGACAGCCATTCCGGGTAACGACGCCAGCGGAAGGGGTAGTTGGCGGCAACCGCAACGATCAGGATGATCAGCACGTTGGCCAGCACGGGCGTTACCAGAAACCAATAGCCGAGGGTATGGACCGATTCGCCGCCGAGTACCGCCACCAAGGCTGTTGCGCCGCCGGGGGGATGGAGGCAGCGGAAGTAGTGCATCGCGCCGATGGACAGGCCTACAGCCACGGCCCCCGCATAGAACGGGCTGCCCATGAGCTTGGCGCAGGTAATGCCGATGAAGGCCGAGATCAGATGCCCGCCCAGCAGCGACCAGGGTTGGGACAGGGGGCTATGGGGGGTGGCGAAGAGCAGTACCGCCGAGGCTCCCATGGAGGCGACTACCAGGGTCGCGCCATGGGCGTCGAGAATCCGTCCGCTGACGAGAAGTACCAGCAGCACGCCGAAGAAGCCGCCCGCCGTCGAGATCAGCTTCTCTGCGTGGCTGGCGGGGTGCGGATCGTGTTTGCGGAGCCGCGTCCAGAATCGATGACCTAAGGCCGCAACGGTATTCATACGCGCACCTTAAGCGGAAACAGAGCGAAGGGTTCGTGGCAAGAGCGCATGGGTTCTTCCTTTGCAAAATTCAGGGTTGTGCCAGAGTAGATTTTCGTGAACTATTTGACAAACGATATTTTTATGTATTATCTATCGATAATGTCGATACAAAGGATGGGCCATGGATATTGAACTCGCTCGAACCTTTCTGGCGGTTGCGGCGGCCGGGAATTTTGTCGGCGCAGCCCAGCGTCTGCACGTCACCCAGTCCACGGTCAGCGTCCGCGTCCAGGCGCTGGAGTCTCAATTGGGCTCCGTGCTATTCCGCCGCGGCCGCGGCGGGGCCGAACTCACGCAGGCTGGCCGCCGTTTTTTGCGCCATGCCAAAACCCTGGTGCAGACGCTGGAGCAGGCGAGGCACGATGTCGGCCTGCCGGCGGGTTTCCGCGGCAGCCTCGCCTTGAGAGGGCGTATTGCCTTGTGGGACGGGTTTTTGCCGCAGTGGGTCGGCAGGATGCGGGAAACGCATCCCGATATTTCCCTGCGGCTGGAAGTCGGATTCGAGGAAGACATCATGCAAGGGCTGGTGCAGGGCACGGTGGACGTCGGCGTAATGTACACGCCGGAGAGCCGGCCCGGCCTGGGCGTCGAGCGCTTGTTCGAGGAAGTGCTGGTGCTGGTGGCAACCGAGCCGTCCAGGCCATGGCCGGACCCGGGCTATATCCACATGGACTGGGGGCCGGAATTTCACGCGCAGTTCACGACGAGTTACCCGGAAATGGCTCCGCCCGCAATCACCGCCAACATCGGCTGGCTGGTCATGCAGCAGATTCTGCATTGCGGCGGGTCGGGCTATTTCCCGGTGCGCATGACCCGTGACTTGATCGAGCAGGGACAGTTGTGGCGGGTGGCGAATAGCCCGTCTTTTTCGCTCCCTGCCTACATGGTATTCCCGCTGGATCGGCAGGACGATATGCTGGTAAGCGCCTTGAATAGCCTGCGCGTTCTTGCGTCCGAGGAGCGCGCCGCCAGCACTGAAAATCTGCGCGCGGCGATACCCGGCTAGCGCCTGAGCAGCGTGGCGCCTAAACGAGCCGCTGCAGCCAGCGCACGCCGAAGCGCGTCATCGACACGATCAGCAAGCAAGAAATAAATCCGCCCAGCACGTCCGCCGGGAAGTGGAATCCCAGACTGATGCGCGAGATTCCCACCCAAAGCACGAACAGCGCCGCCAGCGCCTTGAAC
>JAIOJO010000185.1 GCA_019911985.1 Sulfuricellaceae bacterium
GCGTCGATGTCCGGGCGGTGGTGTTCCAGTCCGAAAACGCGGTGTTTCTGCCCCGTGCCTGCCTGCTCGACGATGACGGCCATACGGCCACGGTGCTGCGCTTGAGCGGCGAAAAAAGCGTGGTGCCGCTGCGCGTCGCGCTGGCAGCGGCGGGCGAGGAGGGCGATGCGACGTTGGACGGCCGTTTGGCGGGGCAGCGCGTGGCTTGCGCCAGCCCGGACATCCTCACCCGGCTGGCCGCCGGGGTTGGCTTTCGTCTCCAAGCGGAGAAGTAAGAAATGCTCTTCAACTTTTTCCACAGCCGTCCGCTGTTGCTGACCATGGTGCTGGCGATCGCCTCGCTGCTGGGCGTGATCGGCTATGCGAAAATGCCGCGCAATATGTACCCCGACGTGGAGCGGCCGCAAGTCACGGTGATTACCCAATTGCCCGGCGCTTCCGCGCTGAGCGTGGCGCAGAAGCTGTCTCGCCCGATCGAGCAAGAGCTGTATTCGCTGAGCCACGTGCGCGACGTGCAGAGCACCAACAAGAACGAGGTGTCCATCGTGCGCGCCGAGTTCGAGTATCAAAAAGGCCTGGATGCGGCGCTGTTGGACGTGAACAACGCGCTGTCGCGGGTGCGCGGCAAGCTGCCGCCGGATACGCCGCCCTCCAGCGTGTACGCGGTGGGCGGCTTTACGCAGCCGGCGATGATCCTGGCGCTCTCGCCCAAGGCGGGCAGCCACTTGAGCTTGTCCCAGGTGCGCTTGCTGGCGGAAAACGATATCCGCAGTGCGCTGGTCACCCAGCCCGCCATCGCCAACGTGGAGGTGTTCGGCGGCTACGAGCCGGCGGTGCGGGTCGAGTTCGATCCCTTGAAACTGGCGCGTTACCGCATTTCCCAGGCGCAATTGCAGGATTTGATCGCCAAGCTCAACCGCGACTGGCCGCTAGGCACCGCCCAGGGCAAGGACAGCGCGTTGACGCTGACGATATACGGCGAGCGTGCCGACATCGGCGCGTTGCGCCTGTTGCCGCTGATGCAGGGGGTGAACTTGGGCGATGTGGCGGAACTGCGGCTCGGCCATGCCGAACGCTTTTCGGCTTACCATAGCCTGGGCACCCGGGCGATAGCCTTGGCCGTGATGCGCGCGCCGGGCGGCGCGGTGCAGGCGGCAATCGACGATGCCGAGGCGCAATTGCCTGCGCTCAAGGCGCGCTATCCGAATATCGACTTCGCGGTGGGCGACACCCAGGGCGAGCTGATCCAAACCTCGAACAGCAATATGGTGGACGCGCTGCGCGACGCGGTGATCTTTACCAGCCTGGTGATCCTGTTTTTCCTCGGCAACTGGCGCGCGGTGGCGACGGCGCTGGTCTCGATCCCGCTGGTATTTCTCTCGACCCTGGCGATTCTGTGGCTGAGCGGCAAGGAGCTGAATATCCTGGTGATGACCGGCATCATTCTGGCGCTGGGCATGCTGGTGGACGATGCCGTGGTGGTGCTGGAGAACATCGAGCGGCATCTCGACGAGCTGCACGAAGATATGGAAACGGCTATCCGGCGCGGTACCGAAGAGGTGCTGTTCCCGGTGTTCGTCGGCACCTTGGCGACCGCCGTGGTGATTACGCCGCTGATGTTCATCGGCGACTTTCCGCAGCAGATTTTCCAACACCTGATCCTGGCGGTGGTGATCGCGGTATTCACCTCGTATTTCGTCGCGGTGACCTTCATTCCGCGGCTTTCGGCGTTCTGGTACCGCAACGGCTTGCCGCCCAAGAATCGTCTCGAACGCCTCATGGAAACGCTCTACCGGCGCACCCTCGGACACGGCGCCGGCCTCTATGCCGGGGCCTTGCGCTTTGCCTTCCGGGGCGGGTTCTTCCGCCGTTTGATCCTGGTGCTGCCGGCTTTTTTGCTGCTGGTGTTCAGCTTTAAAACCATCCTTCCGCTGATCGGCAAGGACGCGCTGCCGCCGATGGATACCGGTATCGTGCGGGTGCATGTGAAATTCGGCGCCAACGAGCCGGTATCCGTTGCGGAGGCGCGGCTCCAGGCATTCGAGCAGCGTTTGCGGCAGGACCCGCGCGTGACCCGCGTGAGTTCCGTTTTCGGTTCCGAAGCCGGGGTGATTTCCGTCGGTTCAGGCCAGTTGCCGGCGGAGGCGACGCTGACCGTCACCTACGTCAGCCGCTTGGAGCGCAAGGAAAGCAGTTGGGCGATAGAAGCCGATCTGCGCCGTCGGCTCGCCGCGCTGCCCGGCGTGAACATCGCCGATGCCTTCGATTCGGGTGCCACGGCTTTATCCACGATCAAAGCGCCGGTGGATATCCGCCTGTTTGCCGAGGATTGGCGTCTCCTGCCGGACGCCGCCGGGCGCGTCAAGGCGGCGCTGGAGAAAATCCCCGGATTGACTTCGGTTTCCGTCGCCTGGGACGCGAATACCCGCGAAGCCAGCCTGGTGTTGGACGAAGACAAGCTGCGCGGTCTTGGGTTGACGCCCGACGCGGTGCTGGCCCAGTTGCCGCTGAAAGGGGCGGCGCTGGCCAGCATGAGCAAACTGCCGACGGTGAGTGCGATCCCGGTGCGCGGCTATTTCGCCGAGCCTTACCGCTCCAATCCGGCCGCCTTGAGCTTGCTGCCGATCCCCTTGCCGGGCGGCGGCACGGTCAGCCTGGGCGAACTCGGGCGTATCGTCAACCAGCCGGGGTTGTCCTTGCTGACCACCAACGGCGGGCGCTATAGCCTGGACGTGCTGGCCTACCGCAACACCGCGCCGATCAGCATCCTCAGCGAAAAAGCGGTGGCGGCGGCGCAACAGGCCTTGCCGCCGGGCGTCAGCCTGGCCGAGATGGGCGACAATGCATCGGGCGCGGATTCCAGCAAGCGCATGCTGGCTGGGCTGGGCATGGGCGTGCTGTTGCTGTTCGGCGTGCTGGCGCCCGCTTACGGCAGCCTGGCGCTCGCGCTGCTATCCATCGTCATCCTGCCGCTCTCGGCCATCGGCGCCGTGTGGGGGCTGCTCGCCTTCAACAAGGCGATGGCTTTGCCCGCCATTCTGGGGGTGGTTCTGCTGTTTTCCATCATCATCAAGAATTCGATCCTGATGGTGGATTTCATCCAGGAACGCCGCGCCGCGGGCAGTAATGCGTTCGAGGCGGCGCTGGAATCGGTGAAGCTGCGCTACCGGCCGATCCTGATGACCGCTTTCGGCACTATCGCCGGCATGATACCCATCGCGATGGAGCGCGCGGTCGGCATGGAACGCCTTTCGCCGCTGGCCGACGCCGCCATCGGCGGCTTGCTGATCGGCACGGTGCTGAGCCTGTTCTACTTGCCGATGTTCTATGTCTGGGTGATGGGCGATTCCAATTCGCGGTAAAAACAGCCGCGCAAAGCATCGGGGGATGCCTTCCTTTGCGGTTCAGATGTTTTGTTGGATTATTGATCCGGCACGTTGAAGTATTAACACCGTTCGGGCTGAGCCTGTCGAAGCCCGTTCACCTTTCGACCAGATCAAGGCGAACGGACTTCAAACTTCACTTGGCCGGATCAATAAGTCGGAGAAAGGACGGCGATGCTTAAAAATTCTCGACGCTTTGCCTGGTGGCTGGCGGTTTGGCTGTGTTTCTCCGGCGCGCCCGGTTTCGCGGGGGAGCTGCCGCCGAGTTGCAACACGGATTGCGTTACGCCTTACGGCGAGGTGTTGGGCCGTACCGCGGACGGGACGAGATCGTTCTCCAACTGCAAGGCCGCTTGCGTCGTGTTCGACCCGAACCGGGACGAGCAGGGGCGGTATACCGGCATCCGTTGGCAGTGCGTGGAGTTTGCCCGCCGCTGGCTGGTGCAAAACCGTGGCGTGAGTTTCGGCGACGTCGATGTGGCCGCCGATATATGGGACAAAGTCGACCACTTTTCCCGCGTTTCGGACGGACGCGAAGAGGCAGCGGATAACTACCCGAACGGTTCGGCGGTATTGCCGCAGCAAGGCGATTTGCTGATCTATGCCAGGGAGTTTCTCGGCACCGGGCATGCCGCCGTGGTGACGGCGGTGGATAGTGCCAAGGGCAAGGTGGCGGTCGCCGAGCAGAATTTCAAAAATCAGAAATGGCCGGGACATTACGCCAGAAACATCGAGTTCATCGAGCGCCACGGGCATTACTGGCTGCTCGACGGCTATTTGCTGGGGTGGAAGCATATGCGCCGATAGCGCGCGGGCCGGAGGCAAGCTGTCCTCATGGCTTTGTTGCGGGCCGCTTGTTTGGAATGACCGAACCGCGCGTCCCACGTCGCGCCTTGAAGCCAGTTTGCCTCCGGCGCGAGCACTGGTTTTTCTAAAACGGTTTCTTAGGGCTGGACATGGCCCGCCTGGCAGGCCTGCACGTATTCCAGGCAATCTTCCTTGGGGCCTGGCTTGCGGAAATAATAGCCTTGCAACAGGCCGACACCGAGGTCCCTGAGGATATCGGCCGCTTCCTTGGACTCGACGCCTTCGGCCACGACAGCCATTTTCAGCGCTCGCCCCATGTCGGTAATGGTCTTCAGCATGATGCGGCCGGACGGGGTGTGGATGCGCCGGACGAAAGACATGTCGATTTTGATTTCGTCGATCGGTAATTCGTGGAGGTAGGCCAGCGAGGAGTAGCCGGTGCCGAAATCGTCCAGCGACAGCTTGAAGCCGAAGTTGGACAGGCGTTCCAGGTATTCGCGCGCCCGGTCTATGCCCAGCAAGGCAATGCTTTCGGTGATTTCCAGTTTGAATTTCTCGGGCGGGACGTCGTAACGCTCGATGTCCTTGATCAGGTTGGAAACGAAATCGCTAGAAATCAATTGCCGGTTGGAAATATTGATGGATACGAACATGTGGTTGGACAACTGCTTTTCGCAGCGAGCGAATTGGCTCATGGCCAGTTCGGAAACCTGTTTTCCCAGTTGTTCCATCAGCCCCAGGTTCTCCGCCAGCGGAATGAATG
>JAIOJO010000186.1 GCA_019911985.1 Sulfuricellaceae bacterium
GATATTTCCATTCCGGATATATAGGGGTGCAAAGCGAGATATCGTTGCCGAGTTGGCGTCGATCGGTTACACCCGAGAGCGTATTCTCGGGGAAGAGGACTGGTTGCTGCGTGACCGAGCCGGGTAGCCACAGTTACCCGCAGACGTACTCATTGGCTCCAATAGCGCGTAGTTCGGTAGTAAACTACGCACCACCAATCACAAGGGTCTGGATAGTCTCCAGGTCCTTTTTCTTTGCCCGAACTCCCGCGTGGCGCGGGGTTCCGGGCGATTGCCCTGCGGGTAGTCGCGTCGTAGAACCCTGCATTTACGCGGGATTGGCGCAGCCTTTCCGTTGTCAGCCATGTCCACCAATGCGCCGTCAAACTCAAACCGTTACGCATCGAATTCATTGTCTACGAGCGCCGCCACGAACTGCCCGACGCCTTCCACACCATCGGCAAGTACCGGCTGGCCGAATGGGTGGGCACCTTGCTCGACCGGGAAGAACTGGTGATGGCGATGGCCGAGGGCTCGAAGCTGGTCAAATGGTTGGACGTGCCTGAGGGCCGGTGGCACGCGGCGAGGCGGCGGGCATCTGGGCCGATCCGGTACGCGGCGAACGGAGGGCGCGTGAGTCTTCCCGGTGCCGCAAGCGTTCCCGACTTTCCGGCGTTTCCTCTCTAAAGAGGGAGGTGAGCATCGGGCATGTTCACCTCCCTCGATTCTGATGGCTGGCTGGAAACATCATTCTTCCCAAATTTTGCCAAACGGCCTAATCTTATGCCATGAGCACAATGAATATCTCCCTACCCGAAGCGCTCAAGTCCTTTGTGGATGCGTAAGTCAGCCAAGGTGGTTACGGCACCAGCAGCGAATATGTGCGCGAGTTGATCCGCAAGGATCGGGATCGCCTGCATCTGCGGGGTCTGCTGCTGGCGGGCGCAGCGTCCGCCCCTGCGGCGCCAGCAGATGCCACCTACTTCAAGGGGCTGCGCGAGCAGGCGCGCAAAGCGGGCAAGTCCGGCGCTCGCAAGTGACGGCCAAGCCCGTCGTTCCCCGTGGACTGGCCAATCGGGACATCGACGAGGCCGTCGCTTACTACCTGGGCGAGGACGCTGAATTGGCAGCGCTCGGCTTCATCGATGCGCTGGAGCAGGCCTCCATCTGGCCGGCCCGCGATCCTGGCCGCTCACCGGCTATCCCTATCTCGTGTTCTACGTCGAGCATCCCGATCACATCGATATCTGGCGCGTGCTGCATGGACAGCGTGATATCCCGGCCTGGATGCAGCAGCCCGACAACCTTTGACGCCCAACGGCCAGACGGGTCCTTCCTGGCGAGATTCGTATACGGGGGGCGCGAGCGCGGTGCTTGCCTACCGTCAGAGCGCAAACCGAGCTTTGCAGGGTTTGCGGTTTGCGCCACCTTCGAAATTCGCCGCTACGACTGACAGATAATATGCTTGCGTGATAGCATCTCAGGACCACAACAGGAAACCCACGCACGCATGCGCGCAGTGATTGGCATCCGTCCGGCCAAACCCGGTCGCCGGGCGGTCGATGACGCCAACAGCCCCACGCCCACCGTCTGGTTCGATTCCTGGCGGCAGTTGGCCGGCTTGCTGTCGGACGAAAACCGCGCGCTGCTGCGCCTGATGCGCGAGCGCCAGCCGCGCACCGTGTTGGAGCTGGCCGATTGGTCAGGTCGTGCGGCGAGCAAGCTGTCGCGCACTTTGCGCCACCTGGAGCGCCACGGCCTGGTCAAGCTGCACCGCGGCCCGGACACCCGCGCCGTGCGCCCGGAGGCGCTGGCCACCGAATTTCTGGTGGTGCTGGACTGCCCCGCACCGCGACTGAACCACAGGAACGACACATGGCCAACGGCAAAGACAACAACAATGGCGGCAACCTCGGCTTCGAAGCCGAGCTGTTCAAAACCGCCGACAAGCTGCGCGGCAACATGGAACCCAGCGACTACAAGCACGTCGCCCTGGGGCTGATCTTCCTCAAGTACATCTCCGATGCCTTCGAGGCCCGCCATGCCGAGCTGCTGGCCGACGACCCGAAATCAGCGGAAGACAAGGACGAATACCTCGCCGACAACATCTTCTGGG
>JAIOJO010000187.1 GCA_019911985.1 Sulfuricellaceae bacterium
GTCGGCAATCAGGATGCCCTATTGCGTCTCGAAAGTTACGGCGGCGATGCGCAGCGCCGCTAGGCTATTCTCCAGTTCCTCGGCCATGGTGTTGAACGTATTCGCCAGTTGCCCCAGTTCATCCGTTCTGTTCAGTTCCACCCGGTGGGAAAAATCGCCCTTGCCGAAACGGCTGACCCCCGACTCCAATGCCCGCAGCGGGAGCAAGACGGAGCGGGCCAGCGCAAACGCCACTATCGCTACGGCGGCGCCCCCCGCGATA
Source organism: Sulfuricellaceae bacterium (assembly GCA_019911985.1). Lineage (GTDB taxonomy): Bacteria > Pseudomonadota > Gammaproteobacteria > Burkholderiales > UBA9220 > JAIOJO01. Next base: position 263 of record JAIOJO010000187.1, read on the forward strand.
AAAATGCCGGTGATCAGGGCGTATGCCCAGCGTTTGGCGGCGGCCGCCCGCGCCAGCGCCTCGTCAGTCTCCCGGTGGATGAGGTCATGCACCTGCCCCAGCAGGTACACGGCGCGGTCGATGTGGCCATCCATGCGCTTCATTTCCCGCGCCGCGGCCGGGTTCCCCACCGGACGAGGGAGCGCCAGCAGGGACTGGGCGATGGCCTTGGCCAGCCGCCATTCTTCCCGCGCGGCGCGCACCAGTTTCCATTCCCCCGCGAGGCCAAAGGAGGGGGCCAGCGTCTCTTCGAATGCCCGATCCAGTTCCTGAGCCATGTGCGCAAATTTCTCCTTTTCCGCCGGCTCGCCGTGGATGAGATAATCGTTGGGCGGCATCGCCGCCATCAGTGCCAGCATCTCGATATGGATGATGGGACGCATCTCTTCGACAGATTCTTCCACCACTTTCTCGGTCGCGGCGGTGACGTAGTGCAGGAGGAACAGGCCGCCGGCCCCGAGCAGCAGCAACGGCAGCAGCATGGTGCTGAGGCCCAAGACAAAGCGAGTGTGCAGCGAGAGCCTCGATGGTCGAAACAGTTTCATGACATCTCCCATTCGCAATTTATCCGGTGGCGACATTCTTGCCGTTCCGCAACAGGCGGGCGATGTCGCCGGCGGGCACGGGCCGGCTGAAATAGTAGCCCTGCATCGTGCCGCAACCTTGGCGACGCAGGAAGTCCTGTTGCTCCTTGGTCTCCACCCCTTCGGCGACGGTCCGGAGGTCGAGCGCGTGCGCCATGGTGATGATGGCGCTGACGATCGCCGCATCGTCCGGGTCGGTAGTGATGTCGCGCACAAATCCGCAATCGATCTTGAGCACGTCGATCGGCAGGCGTTTGAGATAGGCGAGGCTCGAATAGCCGGTACCGAAGTCGTCGATCGAGATTTGCACGCCGTGGCGCGCCAGCCGCGCAAGCGTATCGGCAACGGCTTCCGGCTCCTGGATCAGGATGCTCTCGGTCAGCTCCAGTTCGAGACGGTGCGGAGCCAGGCCGGTCTCAGCCAGCACCCGCCCGATGGTTTTGTCGAGATCCGGCTGGCGGAATTGGCGCGCGGAGAGATTCACTGCGACGCGCAACGCCAGCAACCCGGCCTCGTGCCAAGCCCGCGCCTGGACGCAGGCCTGGCGCAATACCCACTCGCCCAGCGGCACGATCAGCCCCGTCTCTTCCGCCAGCGGAATGAATTTCGCCGGCGGTAATAGGCCGAGGCGGGGGTGCTGCCAGCGTACCAGGGCCTCGACGCCGGTGATGGCGCCGCTCGCCAGGCTCGTCTGCGGCTGGTAGTGCAGCAGAAATTCCCCGCGCTCGAGCGCGTTGCGCAGGTCGTTCTCCATCGCCAGCCGCCCGGCGGCGGTGGCCGTCATCTCCGCCGAGTAGTACTGGTAATCGTCGCCCCGTTCGCGCGCGCGGTGCATGGCGATGTCGGCGTTCTTGAGCAGCGTCTCGGCGTCCGCCCCGTCCGCCGGGTAGAGACTGATGCCCAGCGTCACCGGCTGGCTCAGTTCGTGGCCGCCGGCGTGCAAGGGCTGCGCGAAGCCGTCGAGAATCGTCTGCGTCGCGTGCGCAACGTCTTCGCTACGAGCGAGATCGGCGAGCATCGCGCAGAAATCGTCGCCGCCGAAACGGGCCAGGGAATCGCCCGGGTGCAGGCAGGCGGCGAGCCGTTCGACCGCGGCCTTGATGAACAGATCGCCGGTTTCATGGCCGAGCGTGTCGTTGACATTCTTGAAGCCCTTCAGATCCAGGCACACGATCGCCAGTTGGCGCTTATGACGCACCGCTTCGATAATCTCCCGCCGGATGAAGTCGAGCAGCCGCAGGCGGTTGGGCAGCCCGGTGAGCTCATCGTGGTAAGCGAGGTAATGAATGCGCTCCTCGGCCCGCTTGCGTTCCGTGATATCCACGACGTAACCGTCGTAATGGGTGATCTCCCCGGCGTCGTTCCTGACGACTATCGTGCTGTCCTCGACCCAGCGGGCTTCCCCGTCGGCGCGGATGATCCGGTAGGTCTGGGTGAAATGATCCGCCGTGGATTCGCTGTAGGCTTTCACCTCCCGCGCCACCCGTTCCAGGTCTTCGGGGTGGACGATGCCGGCATAGAGTATCCCGCCGCTCATGAAGTCGTCCGCCGAGTAGCCGAACTGGGCGACATTGGGCGAGACGTATTCCACCGGCCAGCTTTCCTTTGCCGCCCATTGAAAGACGACTGTGGGCCCCGCGATGAACAGCTTCTGTTCCCGCTTCAGCGCCTCCCACGCCCGGTTGCGGTCGGCGATGATCCCGCTGGTATACACCTCGTTGTGGCGGCACAGCAGGATGGCCTTGGCGAGGTTCGCCATCACCGGCTGAAAGATGCGCGTGAGCGGCAGTTCGGTGTGGGGCGCCGCCGGCGCGAGCAGCAGGATCACGCCGCAGTGGTCGATCGGCAGGCGCAGGAATACCGAGTAGCGGTTGGCAGGGCAGGGCAGAGCTTCGAGCAAGGCCGCCTCCTCGCGCAACTCGGCGCCGCCGCGCAGCAGCGCGGCCGGCAGTTTCAGCGTGCACCCGATGCGGCCACCGAGCTCGAAGTCGCCGACAGCGGCGTCGAGACGCGCCTCGACGGTTTGTGCACCGGCGTCGGGGGGCAGATCGAAGAACACCAGCCCGGCCGGAAACGAAGTATGGTAGAGCAGCCGCTGCAGCGTCTTCGTCAGCAGAGGCTTCACGCTCGTCTCGCTGCCGATGACCAGGGCCATTTCGTAAAGGATGGGCAGGATTTGCTGCTCGCGGTTCATGCGCTATCTCCTCCCCAACGGCTCGCAACCAGGGTGGCGTTATGGAACAGCGGGTAGCCCCACTGCGTGGAGCCGCCGATCTCGCCGAGCGAAAGCGCGCCGGCGACCTGCGCCGCCTGCGTGCGCCGCGTCAGCTCGCGCACCTCGTTTTCCGCCGCCTCGATGCCGAGATGCAGCCGCCGCCCGGCGCAGTAGAACAGCAGCAATTCTTGTCCCGCCAGCGGCCCGTCGAGCGCCGCAAGTCCCTGCACCAGCGTGTCGAGCGTATGCACCGAGTCCACTGCGGGGGCCTTGAGCAGCGTCAGCAGCGCATTGGGCGGCACCTCGCCGACGCAGAAGAGCGAGCCGTCCTCCTCGAGCGCTACCGGGATGCGCACCAGGATCATGCCGTTGGCGCGCACGATGCCGAAAGGGAAATGTACCGCATGGCGGTAGAAGTTCTCGCGGTCGATCTCCACGCCGTATTGCGCGCGCGCCATCTCCTGATAGACCTCGAAGGCCGGGCGCCAGTCGATATGGATGATGCGGTTGCCCTCGGTGGAAGTCGCAATCAGCATCTGCGGCGGCGCACTATAACCATGCTCGAGAACGGCGCCGGGATGGGGCTTCATCAGTATCGCCAGCACGCCGTCCTGAACGGTGCGGGAGCCGTCGAACAGGCACGGCATGGGCCGGAACGTCTCGCTGCCGGCATTGGCGCCCATGTAGTGCACGCGGTTGGCGAGCCGCAGGTAGAGTTCGTCGAGCAGAGTGGCGATGTTCGGCACCATCGCGTCGAACAGGAGGAACAGCGTCGCGTCGCGGCTGTCGTTGAGGTGGGGCCCCAGTTCCGCCGCGATCGCGTCCATCGCCGCCGGAACTTTCTCCGGCTCGCGCGGCAGGTTCGGGTGCAGCGCGGCGTATGGCATCTCGTCGAAGCGCAGCAGCCATGCGCCGGTAGTATGAAACGCGCCGCCCTCGATCAACGCCGGAAACAGCGCTCCGACAACGGGTATATGGCGGCGCGCGCAGACCTGCTGCACGCGCGCAACGGAGTCCCGCTCGGCCTCGGGCAGCAACGCGAGCACGCCCATCCGCGGCTGGACGGCTTGCCATTCCGCGAGCCGTTCTTCGAGGAGGCGTTCCTCGATGCACGGCAGGTAACGCATGGCGCTTGCGGTCATCGTTTTGTTCCCTTACTCGTTATTTGTTTAGCATAACTGAATCGATTTCTGCCGCTGTTCTTTGCCGCATACATGGCCTCATCGGCCTTTTTGATCAGTTCATCGATATCGGAAGCATCCGCTGGATAGATTGCAATAACCATGCTTCCGGATATGGATGTCTCGATCCCATCGAAGCGAAATGGCTGCGCAAGCACATCGGCAATGTTCCGCGCCACGGCGTCGATTCGGGATGTTCTGGCGAGGTCGGCCAGCACCACGGTAAACTCATCCCCGCCCAAGCGGGCCACCGTATCGCTGCTGCGAACACAAGCATTGATCCGGCGCGAAACTTCGACGAGTAAGCAATCCCCCACCGCATGGCCAAACTCGTCGTTCACCTCCTTGAAGCGATCCAGATCGATAAAGAACAGGGCCAACGATTCCTTTGCCCGGTAGCACTTTTTTATCCCTTGCGCCAATCGGTCGAGAAACAAGCGGCGATTGGGCAGGTTGGTCACGCTGTCGTAGTTCGCCTGCCGCCAGATCAGGTCGTCCAAACGCTTCTTTTCCGTCACGTCCGAGGATATCTTGACGTAACGATGCACGCTGCCGTCCTTGTTTCGCACTGTATTGAGGGAGACTTGCTCGGCGTACAGCTCGCCGTCTTTACGCTTGTTCCACCACTCTCCTTCCCAATGCCCGGTTTTCTCCAATGTTTGCCACATGTTTTGATAGAACTCCTTGCTTTGCCTGCCGGAACTCAACAGCCTGGGGTTGCGTCCGATGACTTCATGCGGCTCATACCCCGTGGCCTGCGTAAATGCCGGGTTTACGCAAACGATCAAACCCTTGGCATCGGCAACAACAATGGACGCGGTGCTTGCATTAAATACCAATGCGGACAGTTCCAGTTCCGCTTCATGGCGTTTGCGTTCGCTGATGTCGCGCACGAAAACAAAGATCACCCCGCCGCGGATATCAGCGTAGCTCACGCTCACCTCAAATTCGACGAGATGCCCATCTTTATGGCGGTGCCGGGTCTCGAACAGATCGTGGCCCGTTGCTATCACTTTCCGGATATGGGCGGCGGTTTCTTCCGGCGATTCGACGGCCTCCAGATCGGAAACGCACATCGACAGGAGCGCCTCCCGGGAATAGCCGACCATGTTGCAGAAAGTGTCGTTGACATCGATGATCCGCGCGTCCTGCGCGTTGACCATCCAGTAACCGTCGCCCGTTGCCTGGATGATTTTCCGGTACTCGATTTCGCTTTGCTTGCGGCTGGCGATATTCCGGCAAATATTCAGGATGACCTGCTGTCCGCCATGCTCGATCACCCGCATATGCATTTCAACCGGAATGTGTTTTCCGTCGCGGTGTGCATGAACCGCCTCAAAGGTGCATTCCCCATCCTTTCTGATCCACGCCAAACGTTCGGCAACTTTTTCGGACGATTCGCGGCCGTTGATCTGTTCCGGGCGCATGCGCAGCAACGCCTCCCTGGCATAGCCCACATGGTCACAAGCCGCCTGGTTGACCGCAATGAAATTGCCTTCCAGGTCCGCCACGAAAATGGCGTCGCAGGCCTTTTCGAACAGCATCCGGTACATTTCTTCAGGCAATTCCCGATATTCCTTGCCTTGCATATTGGACCTCATTTATTCACCACTGTTTAGTGGCTGGCCGGGTGCCGGTTCATAACGAAGCACCCGGTTTCTGCCGCGCTGTTTGGCCTCGTACATCGCCGCGTCCGCCGCCACCACCAGCGTTTGCGCGCTAGCCGCCTGCACCGGCCAGGATGCGACCCCGATGCTGACGGTAATACTGACGGGCGCGCCCGTTTCGACATCGAACATCTGCGCCTCCACCGCCGCGCGCATGCGCTCGGCCATGTTGGCGGCGGCCTCAAGACCGGTCTCCGGCAAAATGACGGTGATCTCCTCGCCGCCGTAGCGGCACACGCAGTCGATGACGCGCGCCTGGCGGCCCAGCCGTTCGCTCAGCCCCTTGAGAACGGCATCCCCTACTAGGTGTCCGTGCGTGTCGTTGACGCGCTTGAAGTGGTCGATGTCGAGCATCAGCAGCGAGACCGGCCGCTTGAAGCGCTGCGCGCGCGCGAGCTCGTCCTCGAGCAGCTTGTAGAACGCGCGGTGGTTGTAGAGCCCGGTGAGACCGTCGCGGGTCGCGAGCTGTTGCAGCTCCTCCTCGTCGCGCTCGATGCGCCGGCCGACGCGCCCGACAAGCCGGTAGAAGAAACCGAGCAACAGGCCGCTGACGAGCGCGCCGATGCCGTCACCGAGGTACAACATGCGGCGCGACGAGGCGAGAGGCGCCGAAACGTCGACGAGCGCTACCATCCGGCCCACGTCGCGCCCGTTGGCGTCGACGAGCGGCAGAAACGCGGCACGATAGATGGC
>JAIOJO010000188.1 GCA_019911985.1 Sulfuricellaceae bacterium
TGCGCGCCGAGGTGGACGTGCTCACGCTCACCGCCACGCCGATTCCGCGCACGCTCGCCATGGCCATGGAGGGCCTGCGCGAATTCTCGGTGATTGCCACCGCGCCCCAGCGCCGCCTCTCGATCAAGACCTTCGCCGCAAAATACGGCGAAGGCGTGGTCCGCGAAGCCGTGCTGCGCGAGCTCAAGCGCGGCGGCCAGGTGTACTTCCTGCACAACGAAGTGGAAACCATCGCCAACATGCGCGACAAACTGCTCGCGTTGCTGCCCGAGGCGCGCATCGAAATCGCCCACGGCCAGATGCCGGAACGGGATCTGGAACGGGTGATGCGCGATTTCTATCACCAGCGCTTCAACCTGCTGCTGTGCACCACCATCATCGAAACCGGCATCCACGTACCCACCGCCAATACCATCCTGATCAACCGCGCCGACCGCTTCGGCTTGGCACAGTTGCACCAGTTGCGCGGCCGCGTCGGCCGCTCCCACCACCAAGCCTATGCTTACCTGCTCACCCCCGGCGACGATGCCCTGACGGCCCTGGCAAAAAAGCGCCTGGAAGCGATTCAATCTCTGGAAGACTTGGGCGCGGGCTTCTACCTGGCAATGCACGATTTGGAGATCCGCGGCGCAGGCGAAGTGTTGGGCGAATCGCAAAGCGGCGAGATCCAGGAAATCGGCTTCAACCTGTTCACCGAAATGCTGGCCGCCGCCGTGAAATCGCTCAAAGCCGGCAAGGAACCCGATCTGGCAGAACCTCTCAACGCCGTCACTGAAATCAATCTGCACACGCCGGCCCTGCTGCCCAGCGATTACTGCGGCGATATTCACGAACGATTGGTGCTGTATAAACGCCTCGCCAACTGCGAATCCCAAGATGAACTGGACACGCTGCGCGAAGAACTCATCGACCGCTTCGGCCTGCTACCGTCCCCGGCCAAAAGCCTGCTCGACACCCACCGCCTGCGTATCCAGGCCAAACCGCTGGGCATCGTCAAAATCGACGCGAGCGCCGCGTCCCTGCAACTGCAATTTATTCCCAACCCGCCCATCGACCCGATGAAGATCATCACTCTGATTCAATCCCGCCGCGACCATAAACTCAATGGGCCGGACAAACTGAAAGTAATGGTCGATTTACCGACGGCTGACTTACGAGTGGCGCGCTTGCTAGCATTATTGAAGGAGTTGGCGTAAGGATTAGTCAGAATTGGGCCTGAAGCCACGGCTCCAGGCTACTTTTCCCATTCGGCCCAGCAGCGATGTCGCCTGGATTGGTGATTGCACGCCTAGCCGGGTAAAATGGCCTTTTGCGCCGCACACAAGGAATACGCCATGCACTTGATTCGCCCCTTCGCCGGCCTGCGTCCGGTATCCGAACATACCGCCGACGTGGTAGCTCCGCCCTACGACGTGCTCTCCACAGATGAAGCGAGAGTCCGGGCGGCTGGCCGACCGTGGAGCTTTTTGCACATTTCCAAGCCGGAAATCGACCTGCCGCCTGAGACCGACCCCTATGCGCCGCAAGTCTACGCCAAGGGAGCCGAGAACCTTCGCCACATGGTTGAGCAAGGGCTTTTGGCGCAAGACACGGCACCCTGCTACTACGTCTACCGCATGGTGATGAATGGTCATGTGCAGACAGGGTTGGTGGCGGCGGCTTCGGTGGCGGATTACGACACCAACCGCGTGCGCAAACACGAGTTCACCCGCCCCGACAAGGAAGACGACCGGGTGCGCCAGATCGATGCGTTGAACGCCCAAACCGGCCCGGTTCTGCTGGCTTACCCGAGCGCACCCGAAGTGGACGCCATCCTGGCGCAAGCCGCCCTGGCGACTCCGGATGCCGATGTGACGGCCGACGACGGTATCCGCCACACCTTGTGGGTAGTGGACGACAAAACCTTACTCGACCGGCTTACCGCGGCGTTCGACGCCATGCGCGCGATCTTCATTGCCGACGGGCACCACCGTTCCGCCGCCGCCTCGCGCATAGCCGCCGCGCGCCGCGCCGCCAATCCCAGCCACACCGGCAAAGAGAGCTACAATTATTTCCTGTCGGTGATCTTCCCTCACCATGAAATGAAAATCATGGATTACAACCGGGTAATGACCGACCTTAACGGGCTATCCGAAGAGGCCTTCCTCGCCCGCATCGCTCAGGAATTCGCCGTCAAACCGGCCGGCGGACAAGTTAAACCCAGCCATCCCGGCGAGTTTGGCATGTATTTGGGAGGGCGCTGGTATCGGCTGGAAATACGCGCCGATCTGATCCCCCAAGAGGACCCGGTCGCACGCCTGGACGTGAGCCTACTGCAAAACCATCTGATCTCGCCGGTACTCGGCATCGACGACCCGCGCCGCGATAAGCGCATCGATTTTGTCGGTGGCATCCGGGGCTTGGCTGAGCTGGAGAAACGCGTAGACAGCGGCGGGATGAAAGTGGCTTTCGCACTCTTTGCCACCCGCATGGAAGATCTGATGGCCGTGGCTGACGCCGGTGAAGTCATGCCGCCCAAATCCACTTGGTTCGAACCCAAGTTGGTCGACGGACTGGTGTCTCACGTGCTGGATTGAGGCAAGCCGCAGAGCTTGGCAACGCTCGGGTTCTCAATTGCGGGAACCCGATACGCCTGATGCCTCAACGGACTGGCTCCGCCTTCGCGCTATAGATAACTGAACAAGGACAGGCCGCTGACTTTGACGAAGGCTTTCTGGGCGGCGTCCAAGCCAACCTGATTCTGATTCAAGCTGGTGATCGCCTTGGTGTAATCCAAATCCTGCAGTCCGGATAAGTTTGTCTGGTATTGCAAGCCCAAATCCGCGCTTAAGCTTTGCGACGCGTCTATCTCTTTGAGGCGAGACCCGACGGAGGCCCGAACCGTCGAAATGCGATCCAAATCGTTGGACAAGTTGGTCAGCGCCGTATTCAATCCATTCGTGAGCTTGGCACGATCGGCGTTTCCCGTAGTCGCGCTATTCGTCACCCCCGTTTCCAGCAGGGTAGCCAAATCGTCTATCGTTTTGAATACGCTCTCATTGCTGCTGGCTTTGATGGTGAAATTATCGCTAGCCGCCGCAAAAGCGGCCGTTCCGGGTGCGGGAAGCGCACCGTTTAGGGTGCTCGCGGGCGTTCCATCGATACTCACGGCGGTCCCGGTGTCCCATGCAGCGGCGACGGAGAAAGCAGGCTGCCCGTTGGAGGGAACCGCCGCGCCGTCCGTGGACAGTTTTTGCAGGCTAATGGACTGGCCCGGCGTATAAATCCGGGGCAAACGCGGTCCCGCCGGGGTAAGCGTGCTGTTTGTCGTGGCGGAGGCCGCTCCGGTAATCAAGGATTGTCCAGCCGCAATGGTCTGGCCGGAGCCCGCGGGCGAATTCAATTTCACATCGATGTTGGCGACAATGTCGTAAGTTGTAACGGGAGTAACGCCGGTATTGTCCACTGCAAATACGATACTGAAACGATCGTTGATATTCCCGGTACCGGTAACGGGAACGACAGGAGTAACGCCGGCCCACTTGGTCTGGTCCAGCACATTGCCCCCGTCGATAATACCCGTCCCGGTGTTCGTGCTAGTCACTTGCCCCGGAGGATTGGAATTGCTTAGCGGCGCGGAAGTTACAAAAGAGCCGTTTCCGCTTTTCACATTCATGAATACGGACGAGCCGGGATCGCTAATCGCGACTTGACGCGCCGGCTCGATTTGCAACAGGCGCTGCCCCTGGTCGCCATTATAGGCAACCGGAGCGGAAGCTCCGCTGGGCACAACGGAAAAAGGCGCTGAAGCGGCCTGAAAACCCGAGAACATAAAGTTCCCTTTACCGTCGTCGGTATTGGCTATGCTCAACAACTCCTTCATGCTGGAGCGGATTTCGGTCGCAATCGCGCCGCGATTTTGATTATCGTAAGCGGCGTTGCCGGCCGATACGGCCAGATCTCGAATATGCTGAATCAAATCCTGCGCACTGCTTAGATTGGACTCCTCCAAACTAAGGCTGCTCAAGGCCGTTTTTTGATTGGTCTGGTGTTGATCGTTGGTCGTTATCGATTGCCCCACGCCCAGGGCTTGTGCGGCCGCGACGGGATCGTCGGAAGGCGTAAGGATGCGCCGGCCGGTTGCAATTTGCTGATTCACTTTCAACAAATTGCTGGTCTGATCCTGCATCGCAGCAACGTTGGTATCGTATATCATGCTAGTGCTGACTCGCATGGCTTAACTCCTTAATTCCCTAGGCTGATCAAAGTACTAAACAAGGTGCTCGCCACCTGAATCATTTTTCCGGCCGCCTGATAGGCCTGCTGATAGCGGATAAGATTCGCGGCTTCTTCATCTAGATTGACACCTGAAAGCGATTGTTGTTGCTGCGTCACCTGCGTCACCAGGCTCGTTTGCGCCTGGCTGGTTATCTGGACTTCCCGTGTTTTGTTGCCCACGTCGCTCACCAGTTGGCTATAAGCCCCTAAGAATGAGGTTGTTGGACTTCCCGATGCATTGTTGAACAAGGTATTCTTGCTTTGCAGGCCGGCCAATAATTGTGCGTTTCGGCTGTCGGCCGTGCCGCCCGTGTTCGGCGCAACCGTAAAAACATCGCCGGTGGCGGGCGTTCCGCTTAGCTGGGTCGTCCAACCATTGTAGTTGAGCGTTGCGCCGTTGGCCGGATTATAGGCTAGCGCCGTGGCCAGGGTATTGCCGGTGGTGGTGTCAACCACGTTAAACGCCGTGGGGCTGGTAAACGTAATCGTTACATTGTTGTTTACCGCCGGATCGATTTTGGCCGGCGCAGTCGCAGCGGGTGTTGCTGTGATTACGCTGTTATTGATCGTAAACGTGTCTCCCGCCACGGCGCCGCTTATATTGACCGGCCAGCCGCCCGCAGGATACTGGTACACGCCGTTCGCCGGCAAGGCGGCGTATGACGCGCTTGTTCCATTGGTGTTGTCTGTAACGGTATAAGCCGTGGCGCTGGTAAAGGCAATCGTCACGTTCCCTTTCGGCGCAACGACCGAACCTGCGCTGATCGTCCCCGTCCCGGTATTAGCTGTTGCCTGGGCCGTTTGAAAGGGCGCCGCGGCGGCAATGCGGCTGGTATCCGTCTGGGCTACCGCGATATTCGCCGCGCCGTTTCGCGTCGGCTGGATCAAGAAGCTATCGTTAGCCGTTGGTACCGAAGTCACCGTGACGGTTATGCCATCCACGGTATAGGGCGGAGGAACAACGCCAGCCGCCGTGCTTGTGTAGCTGAATGCCTTATTGTCGGACAGCCGGGTCAAGGTGTAATTGGTTCCGCCTTGATACGTCAAATTGTAATCGCTGCCTGTCAGCCCGCCTACGTCGGAAATGCTTGCGCTAACCGCACCCGCAGCCGGTACGGTATTCTGTGAATTCGACAAGACAAGCGGTTGCGCCACTTGAAAAAAATCGGTTCCCGCCAAGCCGTTCAGATCGGTTCCCAAGCGATGCTGGTCGTTAAATGCCTGCGCCACGCCGGTGGCGATCTGGCCGAAAGCATTCTGCGCCTTATCCAGCGATTGCTCCCGGAAGCTCAACAGGCCGCCCAGGGTCCCTCCGGACAATAAGTTCGATTTGATAGCGACGTAATTTGCGGTACTCGAATTGATTCCAACCTGGTAGTAAACCCCCGTTTGCGTGGGGTCTTCCGCTGTAGGCCGGGCGGCCAGCTTGTATGCCGTATTGCCGACGACCAGCCCCTGCCCGTTCCCGATAAACACGCTGATACTGCCATCGCTTTGAACCAAGCTCGAGGTTTGCACCCGCTTGTTCAATTCGGCGATCAACTGATCCCGTTGATCCCGCAAATCGTTGGCCTGGTGCTTCGTGCTGGCACTTTCGGCCAACTGCACTTGGCTGTTGAGGCTGGCGATTTGCTGCGCATAGGAATTGATCTCATCGACCGTGCTGCTGATCTGAGTATTGATGCCGCTGCGAATTTCGCCAAAGCGCGAATCAATCGCGTTAAAGCGCGACACCAAGGCCTGCCCGCTGCTAATCATGGACTGCCGTGCCGGCACCGACGTCGGATCGGAGGCCACCGCATTAACCCCCTGGAAAAAATCCTGCAGGGCTGGCGACAAACCCACCGTAGAATCCGACAGCATATTGTCGATTTGCTGAATTCCCGTGGAATAGGCATCGAGCTGCGAACTCTGGGTCTGCGCCTGAGTCACTTGACTGTCGAGAAACTGGCTATAAATCCGCTTCACGGTATCGACGTTGACGCCATTACCGATAAAACCGCCGCCGGTAAACTGGGGGATATTGGTCGTTTGCACGGTCTGCTGGCGATGAAAGCCGGCCGTGTTGGCATTGGAAATGTTGTGCTCGGTCGTCAGCAGTCCCGCCTGCGCGGCATTGAGTCCACTGATGCCTATCCCATAAATACCGCTGCCCATAAATTCTCTCCTCTGAGCCTACTGAACCAGCCCGGCTCTCTTCTGTATTAACGGCTCGAAACCGAGAAACTTGAGGCGGCGCACCACCGCTACGGATTAAATCCAAGCATGAAACATACCAGGAAAAATAAGACCAAATGCGCAAAAAAAACCGTCGATCCCCAGAAATAACGGCAAATATTGCCGTCTGCGGCAAGCGTCGGCTAGCCGGCCAAGGTGGGGCGAAAAGAAGCGCTACCCAAGACGCGCGCCAGTTTTTCGGCATACAGCGGGTCGGTGGCATAGCCCGCCCGCTGAAGTTCGCGGGCAAAGCCGATGGGATCGCCGGACTGCTGCAAGGCGGCGGAATAGCGCGGATTATTTTTCAGCAAATTAGCGTAATCCTGGAAAGATTCCGCATAGGAGGCGTAGGCGCGGAACGGCTCCATCTTTTGCTCGGGCACGCCATTTACATATTCGGTCGTCATCGCATGCACGACCGGCCCCTGCCATTGGCTGCCTGCCTTGATCCCGAACAGGTTATGGCTGGGGCTTCCATCGGCACCGAGAATTTCCTGGCGACCCCAGCCGCTCTCCAACGCGGCTTGTCCGGCCAAAAAATGCGGAGGGATGCCCATGGCCCGACCGGCCTCGACGGCATGAGGCCAAACCCGATTGACGAAATCCCGGCGTGGATCCCCACTGGCAGGCGGGGTCGCCGTTCTGCCTCCCGCGTCGGGCTGAACCAATGGAAACGGGGTCGGTAGCGCGGAAGGAAATGGAATCGGCAGCGCTTCGTGTTGCAGGGGAATCCCCCCCGGCGCAGTTTTGCCTGTCTCCGCGATCGGCGGCAAGGTACTGCGCGCCAGTTGCCCAACCAAGGCATCGGCCAGGCCGAAACCTTTCTCCGTCGCCATTTTTTGCGCCAGTTGCTGATCCATCATCTGGGTAAACAAGCGCGTCTGATCGCTATCGAACGGACTGTCCTGAGGAACCGACTCGCGCATGTTTTTCAGCAGGATATTCAAGAACAGCGCCTCGAATTGCTGCGCGGCGACCTTGATCGCCCCTTTCGGGTCGGTCTTCGCTTGCAAGCGCAGATTGTCGATGCTTTGCACATCGAGCGCCAAACGGCTACTGAGATCGACGGGATTATCCATGGGCTATCCTCGAACAAGGGGCAAATCAGGCGCCTATTTTACCCCTTTCAAGCTGTCAGGGGTTAAGCGCTTGCACCTCAAGCTGGAAGCCTCTAATTCAGAGGCTCCCTAAATAACCTCCAGCTCGGCGCGCAAGGCGCCGGCGGCTTTCATCGCTTGCAGAATGGAAAGCAAATCTTGCGTCGTGGCACCGACGGCATTCAGCGCTTTCACCACGTCGCCCAAGGAAACACTACTCGGCAGGGACACCAACTGTCCCTTGTCCGCCTTGATTTCGATTTGAGAGCGCTGCAGCGCCACCGTCGTGCCCCGCGACAGCGGCCCCGGCTGACTCACCACCGGTTCGCTGCTGACGATCACCGAAAGATTGCCGTGGGCCACGGCACAGTTATCCACAGTCACCGTCTGGTTCATCACGATAGAGCCGGTGCGCGCGTTAAGAACCACCTTGGCCGCCGTCTCGCCGGGATTGACATGAAGATTTTCCACCCGCGACAGAAAAGCCACCCGTTGCCCGCTATCCAGTGGGGCGGCCACTTGAACACTGCGTCCATCCACGGCGTGCGCCACGCCTTCGCCGAAATTCTGGTTAATGGCCTGCACCACCCGATTCGCGGTCGTAAAATCGGTGTCGTTCAAATCGAGAAAGAGGTAACCGCCTTGCCCTAAGGCCGTCGGCACAGCCCGCTCGACTGTTGCGCCGTTGGCGATGCGCCCGGCGCTCAACTGGTTGACCTGGGACGACGCGCCCCCCGCCGCCGCGCCGGCTCCACCGATCACGACGTTTCCCTGGGCTATCGCGTAGACCTGTCCATCGGCGCCCTTCAGCGGCGACATCAACAAAGTGCCGCCGCGCAAGCTCTTGGCATTCCCGAGGGAAGAAACGGTGACATCGATTTGCTGTCCGGGCTGGGCAAAAGCGGGAAGCGAGGCGGTAACGGTCACGGCGGCCACATTCTTCAATTGCAGATTGGTTCCCGGCGGCAAGCTCACGCCCAACTGCCCCATCATGCTGATAATGCTTTGCACCGTGAATGGGGTTTGCGTAGTCTGATCGCCGCTACCGTCGAGACCGACAACCAAGCCGTAGCCGATCAACTGATTCGAGCGAACCCCCTGGATACTCGCCAAATCCTTAATCCGCTCCGCATGCGCCGGCATTGCCGCGAGCCCCGCCAGCAAAGCCGCTATGCAATAGTTTTTCCAGCGAACCATGGGCTCAATGCCTTTCTTTTAGAATAGAACCGAGAAGAAGAATCGCGTCATCATCGACATCACCTGCGATTTATCGATCGACTCCGCGCCCTTGTATTCAACCCTCGCATCGGCAATCTGGGTGGAGCTTACCGTGTTCGACGCGCGGATATAGCTCGGATTGACCACGCCGGAAATTCGCAAGTATTCCGTCTTATGTTCGACCGCCACCTGCTTCTCGCCGCTCACAATCAAGTTTCCGTTAGGCAAAACATCGACCACGGTCGCCGTAATCGTTCCGGTAAAGGCGCCCGCATCGGTATTTTGCCCTTTATCCTCGGTCTTGCTGGCGGACGTGCCGGAAAACAGCGATGTTGCCGTCCCGGTGCTTCCCGATGAAGCAAGAAAATTCGGATTGGCTGTCAAGCTGGCGCTGCCATTATGGCTGTCGCTCTTGTTGCTGGTGGAACTG
>JAIOJO010000189.1 GCA_019911985.1 Sulfuricellaceae bacterium
GCGTATTGGCCTTGGTCTTGGCGAACGTATCCAGCACATTGAACGTAGCGATGCTGATCGCCATGTAAAAGGCAAACTGCAGATACATCGCCGCAATCGAGACCTCGGGCGGATTAGGAACCAGATAAAACGCCAGAATGAAGCCGGGAAACGATGCCGCAAAGAAACGCCGGTACCCGGTGTAATGGCGATCGTCATCGTATTGATCCGCCAGATAGGCTACCGACGGATTGAAATCGTAACAATTTTTTGTGCAGCCGACGCAGGGCTGGCAATGGCTATTCGCGACCAACAGCGAAGGCGTTTGTCCATAAAGGCGCTGCACCGGCAGCAGCGGGCAAATGCTGCTGCACCAACCGCTCTTGCCCTTGAAAATCAAGCCGCCGAGAAATGCGCCCACCAGCGCGGCGACAATCAGCAGCGCGGCGGCCGTGCCGCTCTCGTTGAATAAGAATTTGCGCCCGGATATCAGCGCAAAGCACAGCGCGACACCGATCACATAGCTGTATTCCTTGATCAGCGGTGTCTGGGACCAGCCTTTGGTGAAACCCAGCAGCCTGGGCGTCTGGTTGAGCGCCGCGAGCGGGCAGGCGTTTCTCCAGATGCCGGGCGCCAGCAGGAACACCAGCGGCATGACCGGCATGACCACTTTCCATACCAGGAACAGGCCGATTTCTGGACGAAGATACAGCAGCAGGCACATCCCGGCCGCAAGCGCGGCGCTCGCAATGCGCAAGGCGTGCCACGCCGGTAGCGGAAGATAACTGGGGAGCTGGGTGTAATTGGGGAAGGGGGTCTGTCCTTGCGCGCTCATGGTATTAATTCCACAGTCGCGCGGCAAGCGCAGTGGTCTGCCTCAAGCGCAGAGAAAGGATGCGCGCAAGGTCGAAGATGACCGCGCGCGCCAGTTCAGGTTCGTGTGCGGCCAGCACCTCGAAGGCTTCCAGCGTCAGACTGCGCAGTTCGCCGTCATCCAGTGCGCGGATGCTGGCGGAACGCGGCTTGCCGTCGAAGAAGGATTGCTCGCCGAAAACGGAACCTTCGTCTATGGTGGCGATGCGTTGCAGCACCTGATGTTTGCCGGTGGGGGTCAGCACTTCAAGGCTGCCGCGGGTAACGATATAAACCGCCTGCACCCTGTCGCCTTGTTCGATCAGCATTTCGCCGCGATGGAAGCGGCGAACGCCTGTGCTGGCAAGCAGCTTAGTCCACTCCTCCGGGCTTTGATTTTGCAAGAAAACCAAGTCCTCGGCATTTTCAGCGGCGGTTTGCCCGGTGTAATCAAAAAACGAAGATAGATTCATTGCGCTTGACCTTATGGAAAGTATGGAAACGCCGGGCAGGCGATCCGTCGAATAATATTTTAGGGGCAAAACAAGCCGGATTTTGCCGATCCCATGAAAGCGGGCCGTATTTTTCAATAAGCCCCAACTTGCGCGGAAACGGCTCGCCAGAGGCGCCTCTCAAGAAGCTGTTTTTGCAAATCCGCCGTCCGAGCATTTTTCAAATCAGCGGCTTTGCTGCGCGGACCGGAGCCCCCCTCATAGTTACGTGCCATGCCCGGCACACACGTAAAAGGTCAGGGGCGCTGCGCGGCGCTCTTTCGCGCAGCGTCCCTTGGACCGTGTGGTTAGGCCTTCCCAACGACATGCTCCGGGCCCTTTACAGATCTATAGTCGTCAGGCAAGTCAGAGAAACCACGGATGTCCATGGAAGTGAGGATGCCGCAAAGCGAGTCGATCCTTTCTTTTCTCTTTCTGGCGTGCGCAACCTGTTCCCTTGTCAGTGCAATACCGCGCTCTTCCCACTTTCCAAGCACGGAAGCAAACCCGGCGATGGACACATCCATTTCCCAAAGAGCCTGGTAGAACTTCACCACTTTGATGATTTCCGCCTTCTTTAAATAGAGCGGAAGGTCACTCTGCATCGATTTGTAGAGCAGGTACTCACCGATGCTATACGGAATCGGAAATGGAAGCTTCTGGCCCTCGATGACATTGTCTTCGACTAGTTTCTTTACGGCATCAAGCTGTTCTTTAGCGCCGACAACATTGATTTGCACGTCTTCCAGTAGCGCTGCGCGAATTCTTGATGCCTTGACGAAATAGGCGATGGCCTTGGTGATAGCCCAAAGAACCAGTCCACTGACAAGTGTTCCAATAAGGCTTTCAGTTTGAGTCATAGAGTCTCCTTGGAGTGCCTAACGTGTCTGAGTTGAGCGGCACCCCGAAGGGGCGTAAGCCGGGAGCGAAGCGAGCGGTGTCCGCTCGAACGTGGCGTTAGGCGCAGATGGCCGTGCATTCGACTCGCTAGTCCAAAATGCATTTCCCCTCCCCACCGCATTCGTGACATTAGCCCCAAAATCCAAAATTGCCGCCTCCGTTTAATGCAGAATCCGCGAAGCGTAGTCGTCGCTGTTCGCATCAACGCTGTCCGTTATGCGACAGCGCGAACTTACGCTTCGCTCAATAGCATATTTTTAACTTGTTGTAAATAAGGCAATTTTTGTTCCGGTATACTTTAGAACACTGGGGGGGGGTAAGTCCGTTATGGCCACCAGTGGTGGCGCACGGCTATCTGAGCTTCAATCGGGATAGGAGAAGACCTCACAGCCTCCCCCTCCCACACCACCGTGCATACGGGACCGTACACGGCGGTTCAATGAACAGATTCCTGTCATCCTGCGAGAGATGGCAGACCCAAACTGCTGAAGTACTTCGCCGGCAAAGCCAGCGATAGCGCCGGGGTTTTC
>JAIOJO010000019.1 GCA_019911985.1 Sulfuricellaceae bacterium
GCAAACCGTCCGCCAGCGCTCGCGTAGGCTCGAAGAGCCGCCTAATGGATTATCTGGGTTTATAAGAGAATAGAGCGATTCATGAGTCCAACGCACGAGCAGGCCGAATTGGGGCAGTTCATCCCCTTGATCTATCATTACAATATGCTGGCCGACCCGGCTCGGATGAACGCTTTTCGCGACGCTATCGCGCTGGCCGTGCCGCTCGGGTCGCGGGTACTGGAATTGGGCGGGGGCACCGGCGTGCTGTCGTTTTTCGCCGCGCAGCGGGCGGCGAAAGTGTGGTGCGTCGAGCGCAATCCTGAACTGGTCGGCGCGGCGCGGCGCATTCTAGCCTTGAACGCAGGCGGTAACCGGGTCGAGGTGGTCGAAGCCGACGCTTTCGACTACCTGCCGCCCGAGCCGGTGGACGTGGTGATCTGCGAAATGCTGCATGTGGGCATGCTGCGCGAGAAGCAAATTCCGGTCATCGAGTCGTTCAAGCGGCGCTACCGGGAGAAGTTCGGCGGGCCGATGCCGCGCTTTATTCCCGAAGGCTTCATTCAGGCGGTCCAGCCGGTGCAGCAGTCTTTCGATTTCGGCGGCTACTACGCGCCGCTGGTATTGCTCCAAGACCCCTCCGCGTTGCAGCCGCGCTCGCTGGAACTGGGCACTCCGGTGGCCTACCAGATTTCCGCCTACGACGAAGCGCTGCCGGCGGAATGTTCCTGGCGCGGCGAACTGACCGTCGACGGGGATGGCCAACTCAATGCGCTGCGCTTCATCACCAAAAACGTGGTGACCATCTCCGTTGAAGAACAACGCTCCGTGGATTGGTTCAGCCAGTACCTGATCGTGCCGCTGGCCGAGCCGCTGGCGGTGCGGACCGGCGAGCGGATGGCGGTCGATTTCTCATACCTTGCGGGCGATCCTATCGCCACGCTGCAGCCCGTCGTTACGCGGAGCGTTTCCGCGGCTTAGGCGGTGTCGCTATTACCCAGAACCTCATTAACCGCAAAGGCGCGAAGGCGCAAAGACAGCAATGGAAGAGAGGTTGGCAGGGGTGGGCAAAAAGCCGCACATCCCTGCTTGGCCCTTTTCTTTGCGCCTTCGCGCCTTTGCGGTTAATGAACTGCGGTCATTAGAACCAAGCCCAGCATCCGCCCATGCGCCGGGCATTTTTTCTTACGAAAAACTGACGAAACATTTTGTAACATGTTGTTACATAAATACTTTTTTGTTATCTTTGGCTAAAGACTGGTATCATGACGCCGATAATTTGTAAGCCGTATATGGCAGGCAAATTTCACAGCAGCTTCACTTCGTTGAAACCAAGAATGGAGGTTCATGATGTCTATCAGCAGCATTTCATCGGGTTCTAATCCCTATGTGCAAAACGCACAATCGGGTGCGTCCGGCTTGTCCGATTTGTTCAAGCAGCGCAAGCAGGACTTCTCTACGCTCGCCAGCGCCCTTAAGTCCGGCGATCTTCAGGGCGCGCAACAGGCTTTCGCCTCCTTGCAGCAAGACAACCAAACCATCCAGCAAAGCCGCGGCGCGCAGGGGGCGGGCGGCGCAAGCTCGGGCGGCGGCGATGCGGATGGCGACAACGACGGCAGCAAATCCGGCCAGGCCGGGGCGCAGGGCGTAGGCGGCCAGCGCGCCAAGGATTTCGCGGCCCTGTCCAGTGCGCTCGGTTCCGGCGATTTGCAAGGGGCGCAGCAGGCTTTCGCGACATTGCAGCAAGACATCCAGACGAGCCGCCAAGGCCATCACCATCATCATCCGCAGGGGACGAGCGTGCAGCCGAGCGCGTCAACCTCCACCGGCAGCACGGCGTCGACCGGCTCAACGGTCAACGTCACCGCTTGATTTTCTTCTCGTGACGCCCGCCGGGCCGGGCGCAAAATCGGTCCGGCCGGGATGGGGCGCTACGGCTGAGACTTGTTTGCAGCGCGTTGGATGGGACAGGTGCTCATGCTTCAAGAGGGGCTAAAGGTGCCAGAAAAGGGATGTATCCCGTTCTAGCTGGGTCGCCGGTTCGGACAAATCTGGGCACTGGCATGCGGTCATCTTACTTACATTAACCTTCCGCTATCGACCCATTTCGGCCATTCGGGATTACCGAAAGTGGACATTCAGCGATAGTGCCTTTCCACAAATTTTATATTAGATGCACCATTGTCAGCACCCTGGGCGCCTAAAATCCTGACATGCCCGTTCAACTTTCGCC
>JAIOJO010000190.1 GCA_019911985.1 Sulfuricellaceae bacterium
GCGTAGTTGTCCGCCGGCCAGAAGCGGGAGGAATCGGGGGTTAATGCCTCGTCGATAAGGTAGAGCGCACCTTCTGCGTCGAGTCCGAACTCGAACTTGGTGTCGGCGATGATTATGCCCTTGGTCAGCGCATAGCCCGCCGCTGTTTTATAGAGCGCGAGGCTGACGTCGCGCACCCGAGCGGCCAGTTCCTGGCCGAGCAATTTCTCGGCGCTGGCGAAATCGATATTTTCGTCGTGGGCGCCGATTTCCGCCTTGGTGGAGGGGGTGAAAATCGCCTGCGGCAGTTTGTCCGCTTCACATAGTCCGGCTGGCAGTTCGATGCCGCAAACCGTTTGCGATTTTTGGTATTCCTTCCAGCCGGAGCCCACCAAGTAGCCGCGCACGATGGCTTCAATCGGCAGCGGCCGGAGGCGCCGCACCACCAGGGCGCGCCCCTCTACTTGGCCGCGCTCTTCCGCCGTCACCACGCTTTCCGGGGCAATGCCGGTAAGCTGGTTGGGGATGATGTCGCGCAGCTTGTCGAACCAGAAGTTGGATAGGGCAACGAGAATTTTGCCTTTTTCCGGGATGGGGTTGGGCAGCACGACATCGAAAGCCGAGAGACGGTCGGTGGTAACGATCAGCAAATGCTGCTCGTCCACGCTATAAATATCGCGCACTTTGCCGCGGTTGATCAGGGGAAGGCTGTTGATTTCAGTCTGAAACAGGGCGTTGGCCATGCAAATCCTCCGTTGCGAGAGTTAACAATTTTTTTACCGGGGCTGGCAGGGCCGCGCCCTGGGCGTCTTCAAGGTCTATCCACATCCGTGCCGCTTGCGACGCCTGGGGAGCGACACGGCCCACGTGCAGCAACAGCGGCGCGATGCACAGTTTGTAATGGCTGAATCCATGTTCCAAGGGCGGCAGCGGCTGGCGCGATTTTACCATTACCCCATAGCGGCTCATAATGTCCCGTTCCGCATCCGCTTCCGGATCGCCTTCCGGCAAGCTCCACAGGCCGCCCCAAATGCCCGGTGCGGGCCGCTTCTCGAGAAAAACTTCACCGTTGTGGATGAGCAGCCACATTGCCGTGTGTTTTTCCGGCAGGACTTTTTTCGGCCGCGGCGTAGGGAGTTCGGCCACCCGTCCCGCTTGGTGCGCAACGCACTCCGCCATCACAGGACAGGCCGTGCAGACGGGGCGGGAGCGGGTGCAGACCCTGGAGCCGAGGTCCATAAGGCCTTGCGTATAGGCTTCGATCTCACCTTGCGGGAGCAAGGCTTCGGCTTGTTGCCACAATTTATCGGCCACCGGCTTGTCGCCAGGGTGGCCGTTAATGCCGCCATAACGAGCTAGCACCCGTTTGACGTTGCCATCCAGAATGGCATGCCGTTGGCCGAAAGCAAACGAACAAATAGCGGCAGCCGTCGAGCGGCCGATTCCGGGCAAGGCCAAAATCTGCTCGAAGGCGTTTGGAAATTCGCCATTGTGGCGCTTGAGCATGATTTGGGCGGCAAGGTGCAGATTGCGCGCCCGCGAGTAGTATCCCAGCCCGCTCCACAAGCTCAGCACCTCGTCTTCCGTGGCTTGCGCCAAGGACGAAATATTCGGGAAGCGCGCCAGAAAACGCAGGTAGTATGGGATAACCGTTGCTACTTGGGTCTGCTGCAGCATGATTTCCGACAGCCAGATGGCATACGGGCCGCGGTTTTGCTGCCAGGGCAGATTGTGCCGTCCGTGTTTTTTTTGCCAAGAGATGAGCCGTGCGGAAAAATCCATATGAATAATTTTACAATTCTTAAAGGCGACGTGGTGATCGGTATTCTGTCGGATTTTAGCGGTTTATATCGCGCGGCTCATTTTACGGCATTGGAAAAATATAGGGTACGTTTCGTTAGACGCCTTTCACCAACTACTCTGTGCTCTAAGAGGCTGTCTGGATGTACCATACGCGGTCAAGCTGCAGTACCTGATTAAATGACGAAGACAAGGAGTGAATTTTGAAAACGATCCAGACTCTAGCACTTGCTGTTGTTTTTAGCTTGCCGTTAGCGGCGAACGCCGCAGAAAACGGAAATATGGGCCACGAAATGCCGGGAATGGGCCAGGCTGGGATGACGTCTCATCATGGGGCCATGTCGTCGGGGGAGATTAAGGAAATAGATAAGGCCGCAGGCAAGATTACCATCAAACATGGCCCTTTGGAAAACCTTGGTATGCCAGGCATGACCATGGTTTTTCGCGCTAAGGACCCGGCAATGCTCGACCGGGTAAAGGTCGGCGATAAAATTAAATTCGAGGCTGAAAGGCTGAATAGTGCATTAATGGCCGGCAAGATCGAAGTACTTAAATAAGTTGGCTTCGTTCTTGGCCGTGCTAGCCTAGCCTCGGCTCAAGAGTAGGGAAAACATTGCGACGGCTCGCGCAGAGTATGCGCTTAGCCGGCGCAACACGACAATTGCGTCACATCCCTGGAGAAAGTTTGGGCGCAGAGCTTGAGCCCTTCGACCATGGTGAGATAGGGAAACAATTGTCCGGCCAAATCGGCCACGGTCATCCGATTGCGGATGGCGAGCGCCGCCGTTTGGATGATTTCTCCGCCCTCGGCGGCGAGCACTTGCGCACCCAGTAGGCGCCCCGATGTCGTTTCGGCAACCAGTTTGATGAAACCTCGCGTATCGAAGTTGGCCAAGGCCCTCGGCACATTCTCCAGGCCGAGCGTGCGGCTGTCGGTTTCGATGCCGAGCGCCGCCGCCTGCGCTACATTCAGCCCCACCGTCGCCACCTGGGGGTCGGTGAACACCACGGCGGGCATCGCGGACAAATCCAGCGCGGCGTCGCCGCCGCACATGTTGATGGCCGCCCGGGTGCCCGCTGCGGCCGCCACGTAGACGAATTGCGGCTGATTGGTGCAGTCGCCCGCCGCATAGATGTGGGGGGCGGAGGTGCGCATGCGGTCGTCGATTTCGATCGCGCCGCTGCCATCGGTTTTTACGCCGGCCTTATCCAGGGCCATTCCGGCCGTATTCGGCCTACGCCCGGCGGCGACGAGCAGGCGGTCGCCGCGGAGCGTTTCCGTGCCCACATCGACATGGAACAGCTTGCCGTCGTGGCGCACATTTTTGACTGCGGCATCGGTCAGGATGCGCATGCCCTCGCCTTCCAGTGCGGCTTTCAGTCCTATGCCTAGAGCCGGGTCTTCCTTGGAAAGCAGGCTGGTGCGAGCGACTAGACTCACTTGCGAGCCGAGTCGGAGGAAGGCCTGCGCCAATTCCAGCGCAACCACGGAGCCGCCGTAAACGATGAGGTGCTCGGGCAAGGTCTCCGCGACCAAGGCCTCGCTTGATGTCCAGTAAGGCGTTTCTTCGAGTCCCGGAGTATCGGGAATCGAAGGCGAGCGGCCGGCGGCGATCAGGATGCGGTCGGCGGTCAATTCACTTTCGCTGCCGTCGGCCCTTGCCACGATCAGCGTGCGGTTGTCCTTGAAGCGTGCATAGCCTTTTTCCAGCGTAATGCCGGGGTTGGAATCGAGGATGCTTTGGTACTTGGCAAAACGCAGCTCCGCCACCCGGTTTTGCTGCTGGGCGGCCAGCGCCTTGCGGTCCACGGTGGCCGGCTGTTTCTTCAGCCCGTCGAAGCCATGGCTGTTTTGCAGGTGCGCGATGTGGGCGGCGCGGATCATGATTTTCGACGGAACGCAGCCGATGTTGACGCAGGTGCCGCCGATTTCTCCCGCTTCGATGACGGTGACCGACGCACCTTCCTCGGCGGCGCGAATGGCGGCGGCGAACGCCCCCGAGCCTGTGCCGATAATCGCGACCGCGAGGCCGGACGGTGCTTTGGCCGCGGAGGCCGGGCCATTGCTCGCCTCGGCGCCGTAGCCTGCCGCCTTGAGCGCTTCAACGAGAACGGCGACGGGCAGGCCGCCGTCCGTTTCCACCCGCGCGCTGGCCGATGCGTAGGAGGCCTCGGCTTTGGCCACCCCGGGCAAGGCCGCCAAGGTTTTTTCGACCGACTTCGCGCAATGCTCGCATG
>JAIOJO010000191.1 GCA_019911985.1 Sulfuricellaceae bacterium
GCTTGCTCTTGTTCGCCAAGCGCGAGGGCTGGCTTGCCGAAGTGACGCCTTTGTTGGATCGCCTGCGCCTTTCCGGCTACTACATTTCACCGGCGTTGCGTGAGAGCGTTTTGCTGCAATCGGGCGAGGCATAGCGATGGCTGTAATGTGCCGCCTAGATGAGGATGAGGCAGGAGACAACATCTTTTAGTGATTGGCTGTTTCCACAGGCTCAGGTTTTGAGACAGTGGGGTGTTAGCATGGCTGGCATAAACGGTAATTTCGAAAATATAGTGGGGATGCCATGTCACGGCGAGCATTCTTGAAATCACTCATGGCGCTGGCCGGTGGCCTCGCTTTGCCCGCCGCCCATGCTCGCACCGGCGAGACATGGAAAATCGTGCAGACCTTCCCTGTCGCCGGATTCCAATATCACAGTGGCGAAGCACTATGGCCGCAACTCGCCGCAGGCCAACCACTCACGCTGATGCGCGAAGCCGAAAATCCATATGACCCCCGCGCTGTTCGTGTGGACTGGCAAGGCTATAAACTCGGTTATATCCCGCGACTGGATAACGCGGCCGTCGCGCAATTGCTGGACCGTGGAGAAACGCTGGGAGCGGCGATTGCGAAGCTGGAGGACAGCAGCAATCCATGGGACAGGATTGAGGTGGAGGTGAGATGGCGGGTATGAACAACGAGCAGCGTTCTCTGGCGCATGTCCGGCAGTTGGCGGACAGTCGGTGGATGGAGCATTTTCTAGAGGAACACTTGCACAGTGTGGCGCACTTGGCTGGCGGATTTGCCCAGCATTTTGCTGGTGCGGATTGGGCCAGCCTTGCGGGCCTGTGGCACGATCTGGGCAAGTACAGCACCGAGTTTCAACGGTATATCAAAACTGTAAGTGGTTACGATGCAGAAGCCCATATCGAAGGTGTGCCTGGCCGTGTTGACCATTCCACTGCGGGGGCGATTCACGCGGTTCGACAGTTCGACAAACACGGCCGCATTCTGGCATATCTGATTGCCGGGCATCATGCTGGTTTGCCCGACTGGCACTCGGCGGAAACTGGGGGCAAGGCACTCTCCATCCGATTAGGGGCGGAGCAAAACCACTTGCTCGACCGCATACCGACGCAAGCCATTCCACAAGAAATCCTCACACAAGCCAAGCCCACTACCAAGCTGCGCGGCGGCGTAGAGGGCTTGCATTTGTGGTTACGCATGTTGTTCTCCTGCTTGGTGGATGCGGACTTCCTCGATACCGAAGCCTTCATGGATGGCGACAAAGCGGCTTCCCGTAGCGGCTATCGCGACTTGCCCGGTTTGCTGGTCGACTTCGATTCGTACATGGCAAAAAAATATGCCACCGCAGAAGCCACGCCAGTCAATGCTATCCGCGCCGACATCCTGCGCCAGTGCCGCGAGAAGGCGACATTGAATCCGGGGCTGTATTCGCTCACCGTGCCCACCGGTGGCGGCAAGACTTTGTCCGGCATGGCGTTCGCCTTGCACCATGCCGTACAGCACAAAAAACAACGCATCATTTACGTTATTCCCTACACCAGCATCATCGAACAAACGGCAGGCATCTTCCGTGAGATTTTCGGCGACAACGTGGTCGAGCATCATGCCAACCTCGATCCTGACAAAGAGGATGCGCGCTCCCGTCTGGCAACTGAAAACTGGGATGCGCCCATCGTCGTCACCACCAACGTCCAGTTTTTTGAATCGCTGTTTGCCGCGCGCACCAGCCGTTGCCGTAAGCTGCACAACATCGTCAATGCCGTGGTGGTGCTGGACGAGGCGCAGTTGTTGCCGCCAGAGTTTCTGCAACCGATTGCCAATGTGATGAACCAGTTGGCAAGTCATTACGGGGTGACGTTTGTGCTTTCCACCGCTACCCAACCTGCGCTCGGCTCGTTCCAATCCTTTGGCGGTCAGCCCTTTAGCGGACTGGATGATGTGCGCGAAATCATGGATGACCCGGATGCCTTGTACCAGGCATTGCAGCGAGTGGAAGTTAGTGTCCCAAGTGACCTGCAAACGCCGCGTGACTGGCAGAGTATCGCTGACGAACTGGTCAAGTATCCCAGCGTGCTGTGCGTAGTGAGCCGCCGCGATGATGCGCGCGAACTGCACCGCCTGATGACGGCCAAGGACGAAGGCAAGAACACGTTACATCTATCCGCGCTGATGTGCGGCGAGCACCGCAGCAAAGTTATTGCGGACATCAAGGCGCGATTGAAGCGCAACGAACCGGTGCGCGTCATCAGCACCCAACTGGTGGAAGCTGGCGTGGATGTTGATTTCCCCGTGGTGTATCGCGCTTTGGCTGGGCTTGATTCGATAGCGCAAGCGGCGGGGCGCTGCAATCGCGAAGGCAAGCAGAATGGTTTGGGGCGGGTAGTGGTTTTTGTACCGCCGAAGCCCGCTCCGCCGGGTTTGTTACGGCAAGCGGCACAAATCTCGGTGAGTCTGCTGTCGGGAAGCAAAAGTAATGTATTGGGTCGTGATCTTGCCAAGAAGTTTTTCGAGCACCTCTATGTGCGCGCACCGTCGCTGGATAAGTACGGCATCCACGACTTGCTCACCCGCGATGCACGTGATTGCCAGATTCAATTCCGCACTGTTGCGGATAAATTCCGGTTGATAGACGACACGGCCTATCAAACTTTTCTGGTGCGTTATGGCGATAACGACGTGTTACTCGGTAGGCTGGAAAAAGAAGGGCCGCAACGTTGGCTGATGCGCAAGCTGCAACGCTATTCGGTGAATCTGCCAAAACGTTTGTTTGCGCAACTCGAAAAACAGGGCGATGTGCGCGAAATCTGGCCGGGCATTTATGCCCAGGTAGGCGACAAGCTTTATGACAAAATGCTGGGTGTGGTGATTGATGGCAACATAGCCCCAGATGAGCTGGTGGTATGAATAAAAAATCAGGGAAGGAAAACATGAAGACATTTTGCTTGGAGGTTACCGGTGATTTTGCCTGCTTTACCCGACCAGAAATGAAGGTGGAGCGCGTCAGCTATGACGTGATGACGCCCTCTGCCGCTCGTGCCATATTCGAGGCCATCTTGTGGAAACCCGCCATCCGCTGGCAAGTGACCAAGATAGAAGTGCTGAAACCGATCAAGTGGATCAACCTGCGGCGCAACGAAGTGGGTGCAGTAGTGTCGTCGCGCAATGTGCAGACCGCCATGAACAACGGTAGCGGCGACCTTGGTCTTTACATCGAAGACGAACGCCAGCAACGTGCCGGGCTATTCCTGCGAGATGTCGCTTACCGTATTCAGGCAGGGTTTGAGCTCATGCCCAATGCAGGTGAGAACAATACTCCCGGAAAGTTTCTCGAAATGTTCGAGCGCCGCGCCAGCAAAGGCCAATGTGTAAATCAGCCTTACCTGGGGTGTCGAGAATTTGCCGCCGACTTTCGCTTGGTCAAAGATGCTGCCGCCGAAGTTGCGCCGATAGCGGAAACTCGCGATTTGGGCTGGATGCTGCACGACATGGACTACAGCAACCTGGCCAACCCTAGCC
>JAIOJO010000020.1 GCA_019911985.1 Sulfuricellaceae bacterium
TGAGGTTCCCCCGGTTTTTCGTCTTCCAACGAGTGGGTTTCATGCTACCCGTTTTTCATCATGCTGAGTGTTGATCCAGTCCTTCAGGAACTGGGTCGGCGACCTGTAGCCGAGGGTCGAATGACGCCGTTTCCGGTTGTAGAACACCTCGATGTACTCGAAGATGTCTGCCGTGGCTTCGGCCCGCGTGGCGTAGCGGCGGCCATGCACCCGCTCGTTTTTCAGGCTGTTGAACCAGCTCTCGCTGGGCGCGTTATCCCAGCAGTTTCCTTTGCGACTCATCGAGCAGGTCATGCCGTAATCGGCCAGCTTCTGCTGAAACGCCCGGCTGGCGTACTGGCTGCCCCGATCCGAGTGGTGCAGCACACCCAGCGCCGGCTTTCTGCGGAACTTTGCCATCGTCAGCGCATCGGTCACAATGTCCGCCGTCATCCGGGGCTTGAGCGACCAGCCCACGATTTCCCGGTTGAACAGGTCGAGCACGATGGCCAGGTACAGCCAGCCTTCGTCCGTCCAGAGGTAGGTCATGTCCGCTGTCCAGACCTGGTTGGGCGCGCTTGGCGTAAAGTTCCGATCCAGCAGGTTGCCCGCCACCGGCAAGGCATGCTTCGAGTCCGTGGTCGCCTTGAACCGCCGCTTGTGGCGTGCCCGGATGCCGTTCTCCCGCATCAAGCGCTCCACGCGATCCTTGGAAGCCGAGAAGCCCCGAGCGCGCAATTCCCTGACCATCCGGGGGCTGCCGTAGGCACCCTTGAGTTCGGCGTGAATGGCGCGGATCAAGGCCAACATCTGAGGGTCAGTCAAACGCTTGCGGTCGGGCTTTCCGCCTCGTTTCCAAGCCCGGTAGCCGCTCACGCTGACATCCAGCACGACGCACAGTTCGGCCAATTCAAAGTGGTCGCGCTCAGCGTCGATCCAGGCGTACTTCACAGTGCATCCCTCGCAAAGTACGCCGTCGCTTTTTTTAGGATTTCGTTCTCCCGCTTGAGTCGGATGTTCTCTGCACGCAGCCGGGAAAGTTCCATCTGCTCCGGCGTGACCGGCTTCGTCCCCGCCCCGTTGAGCTTGCCCGCATCCGCCGCCTTGACCCAGTTGCGCAGTGTCTGTTCGTTCAGCCCCAACTCCTTGGACGCCGCACCGGGCGTCAGCCCGGCCAAGACCCGCTTGACCGCCAGTTCCTTGAATTCGGCAGTGTATTCTTGCTTCGGTATCTTCATCGTCTTCCTTTCCAAAGTAACGTCTATTTTACGTCACCCTTGGAAGACTATTTTTCGGGGGAACCTCAAACTGCTAAAAGCAGGGGTCGATGAATGCAGACGAATGCCTACGCGTCGTCGAAGTGGTGAAATCCGGGTATGTCGTGATCGAGGCGAACTGAAGGCATGGACACTTTGCACTGAGCCTCGTCATTCTTGACATAACCGTCTTCGGGGTAGGCGAGACTGGCACCAGCCCCCTAGATTCCATAAATGACTATTATCTGAGATTCTTAGCCGGAGCACCGTATGAAATTCGTTTTTCTCCTACTTGCTATAGCTCCGATCGTCTGTGGCTTTTTGAGCTTTCTGTTGGGGCCATCCGGTGACAGTAAGCTGCGTGACCACCTGGTAAATTTTTATGTCGCAGTTCACGGCGACTGGACAATTGCATATCGAGCACCCGCCGGACTCGTGAGTCGATTTCTACGCAATTTCTTCGGAACGCGTCCATATCTTGTTCCTGTATTCGTGGGGATGTATTCCATCCTTACCACGACTCTATTGGCGATGGCTCACCTGAACTTAACAATCCCTAATGGCGTTGATTCCTCTGGGCCGATACTAACCAGCGCAGGCTCACTTGATTGGGGTAGCTATTTCAATGCATACCTTGCGCCAAACCTTGTCGGCGATATGCTCTGTTGGCCTGTATCGTTATGGCTATATTCAAAACTTGCACGGACCAACAATTCAGGTGCAATTCTTTTGGCGTGCCTAATCTTAATAGTTTCCACACTGAGCTTCGTCGTGACGGCTAGGTTCGAAGATTGTTGGGGCGATTGTGTGATCTAGGGCAACTTGACTTAAGTATTCCGTTCGCGTCTACACCTGACGGCGGCGTCTCAGTTGACTGGATTCGGCTCTCCAGTGGTCTGAGCGAGTTAGGACTTCCATTTGATGAATATACCTTTGATTACTGGGGGGCGACGCCTCTCACCGTTTTTTTACCTGCACTGCTGTTAGGAACTACGACGCTCATATCGGGAGTGATAATCCTCTTCAAACCTATCCTCCAAACACCTCTCTTGACCATTCTCGAACGCCTTGATGGAAGCGAGAAACGCATACTCGATCAGGTTGCTCTTGCACTCATAGCGTTCACGGCGCTAATCACAGCCGTGAACGTCTATAAATGACGTCGGGCTAGATGCCTGTCCCTAGAGACTTACCGCGCGATTCTTTGCTTAACCTGCGTTTCGGGGTGGTCCCGCGTAGTCAAGCTAGGCTGAGTGTGCTTGCGGATTATTAAGAGCCGCTTTGACCCGCGCCAAAAGTTGGGGTGTTACCTTGTTTTGGCGCTCGATTTTGCTGATGTAAGCTTGGGTAACACCCAGCCGTTCAGCTAGCTCTTTTTGCGTTATATGCGCTTTCATTCGGGCTAAGGCGGCTGGATTGTCAATGTAGTCTTCCAGCACGAAAGGCACGTATTCTTCACCTTTTTCCGTCGCCGCTTCGAGTCCGTCCAGCTTGTCCTCGATCTCCTTTTTCAGCGCCTTGTAGACCGTGACGGGCAGCAAGACGTATTCGTCTTTTCCGTCGATGGATTTAATGGTTTGCAGTGTCATTTGTAAGCATCTCCACGTGGCTTAATCTTTTCAATTGCGATCACCTTAAGCTCGTCCTGCCGGTCGAAGATCACACGCCAGTTGCCTACTCGCATGCGGTAGTAGGGGTCGCCTTCAAGTTTTTAATGTCCAATTCGGCACTGTCAGGATTGGCGCCAAGTAATTCAATTTTTTCGGCAAGCCTGAATCGTTCCGGCCTGGGCAGGCTTTGCAGCTTTTTCCGGGCTTGCTGCTTGATCGTTAGCGTGTATGGCATGGTTATATTGTGGGGTTTTATTTGGTTGTATTCAAGCAATTTTTGTCGGTTTTTTGAAGATTTAAACGCGAATATAGGGTTTGGCGGCACTTACTTTATTTTCAAAGATTACATTAAATTGATCTTGGCAAGATGCCGTTCCCTGCAGCGTTCCACCGCCTCCTGACATGCGAATGAAATACTTTCATCACGCAAACTTAATATTCGTCTGAAAGAATGCGCAGTCTACATCCACGAAGGCTGGGGATTCTTGATGCCTTCAGCGATTGGGTGCTAACCAGGAGCTATACACCATGAATATTCGCCAACGCATAACAGTGCTGATTGCTTTGACGTTCATCGCCATATTCTCGATTGGCGGTTACGCGATTTTTCAAGCGAGAATGAATGCGACTGAAGTGAGGAGTGTTACTGAAGGCGTTGTTCCCAGTTCCCTCGCGTCCGCTGACTTGGTGTCCCATCTTAAGCAGGTGCAACTGGATATGATGGCCTTGGTTTATGCGCCCGATAACGATCTTGCCGCTCTGGCCAATAAAAAGTTGATGGCGGAAAAAAAGCCGCTCCAAGAGAGCCTCGACCTTCAGTCTAAGCAAGCCACCAACGATGTTCAGCGGGGCCTTGTGCAGCAAGCACAGGATGACCTGCATGACTATTTTGCGGCAATTGACGATACCGCCAAGTTTAAGCTTGCAGGGCAAGCTAATCTTGCGGAGGCCAATCTATATGCCAATGTCGCTCAATATCAAAGCATATTGGAGCAAATCGTAGTGACTTTGCGCGTCGAGAAAAACCGCAGCAAAGACAGTGCAATTGCGGCTCTAAACAACAGCCTATCGAAAACCGCAACGGGCATATCGGCTTTTACGCTGATTACGGTAGTCGTGTTGAGTGTCATCGGCATTGTGCTTTATCGCCGGATTGTCCGGCCCATTAGCCAGATGCAAGAAACGATGAGCAATATAGCCTCCAGTCAAGACTTTACGCAGCAAGTTCCGGTTGAGCGTATGGACGAGATCGGCCGATCTATCGTTGCCTTCAACATGATGATAGACAAAATTCAAGAAGGCTCGGCC
>JAIOJO010000192.1 GCA_019911985.1 Sulfuricellaceae bacterium
ACCGGGATAAACACATCCTCCGGGTCAACCGCGCCTTCACGCGTTTGACCGTCTACAGCGCCGAGGATGCGATCGGCAGGACTCCCGCCATGCTCCAGTACGAGCGACAGGATGCGGATTTTTACCGTAGCACGTGGGAAACCGTAATCCGCGATAAATACTGGCAGGGAGAAAGCTGGAATCGGCGCAAGAATGGCGAGTTCTACCCGGCATTGCTTACCATCAGCGCCGTCACCGATGCGGATGGACAGGTGGCGAATTATGTCGCAACGTTTGCCGACATCACGCTACAAAAAAAAGCGGAAGAGGCCATACAGAAGCTCAACGAAGAACTGGAAGCCAGGGTGGCGGCGCGCACCGCCGATCTGGAACATGCCATGCATGAGGCCGAACAGGCCAACCGGGCCAAGTCGGACTTTCTCGCCGCCATGAGCCACGAGATCCGCACCCCGTTGAACGGCGTGATCGGCATGGTCGATGTGCTGCACCAGACCAGCCTCAAGGGCTACCAGGTGGAGATGGCCGATCTGATCCGCGAATCGGCGTTTTCCCTGCTGGGCATCATCGACGGCATTCTCGATTTCTCCAAGATCGAGGCGGGCAAGCTGGAGATCGAGAGTGCGCCCATGCCGGTGGCGGACGTGGTGGAGAAGGTCTGCGGCATGCTGAACCGCATGGCCGAGAAACAAGGGGGGGAACTCACCCTGTTCACCGATCCGGCGATTCCCGCAGAAGTCATGGGTGATGCGTTGCGGCTGCGTCAAGTGTTGGTCAACCTCGTCAACAACGCCATCAAGTTTTCCAGCGGACAGCCGCGGCCGGGCCGGGTGTCGATACGGGCGGTGCTGGCCGAAAACGGCCCGGAGCAGGCCCGTCTTGAGTCTAGTCGAAAGGTGGTGGTGGAAATCCGCATTACCGACAACGGCATCGGCATGGATGAAAAGACCCTGTCGGGGTTGTTCACCTCTTTCTCTCAGGCTGATGTATCCACCACCCGGCGTTTTGGCGGCACCGGGCTGGGGCTGGTCATCTCCCGCCGGCTGGTGGAACTGATGGGCGGCGAGATCGCGGTGCAGAGCGAACCGGGCAAGGGTTCCGCTTTCACCGTGCGCCTGCCCTTTGTACCGCTGCGTGCCGCACCCGATGCCGCTGGGACGAAACCATTGGCCGCCGGGCTGTTGTGCCTGGTGGTAGGCGGCGCGGAGGGGCTGGCCGGGGATCTGGCCGCCTATCTCGCGCACGACGGCGCGACCGTGGAGCGGGCAGCGGATATGGCGGCGGCGCGGACCTTGATGCCCATACTGCCGTCCGGACAATGGATCTGGGTCATCGACACCGCCGGCGTTCCGCCGCCGCTGGATGAACTGCGCGCCATCGCCCGCGCCCGCCCGGAACACGAGCTCCGCTTTGTCGTCATCGAGCGCGGGCGGCGCCGGGAGCCGCGCGTGGACGATGCCGCCGTGGTGTTGGTGGATGGCAATGTACTTACCCGTGGGGTTTTGCTGAAGGCGGTGGCCATCGCCGCCGGCCGCGCGCGCGAGGAAAGAAAAGCGCCGCTGCCCGGCAAGAGCGAGGCGGAGTTCAGTCCGCCGTCGCGCGAGGAGGCGCGGCGGCAGGGCCGCCTGATCCTGGTGGCCGAAGACAACGAAACCAACCAGAAAGTGATCCTGCATCAACTCGGTTTGTTCGGTTACACGGCGGATGTCGCCGACGACGGCCGCACGGCGCTGGAGCGCTGGCAGAGCGGCGATTACGCGCTGCTGATCAGCGACCTGCACATGCCGAAAATGGACGGCTATCAATTGACCGCAGCCATCCGCGCCGCTGAAACCGGCAATGCCCATGCGCCCATCGTCGCCCTGACCGCCAACGCCCTCAAGAGCGAAGCCGAGCATTGCCGCGCCGCCGGCATGGACGATTACCTGAGCAAGCCGGCGCGGCTCGCGGATCTGAAAGCCATGCTGGAAAAATGGCTGCCGCTTGCTGCCAAGTTAGCGCCTGACTTCCACCCTCCCCTTCAAGGGGAGAGTGGGGGAGGGGATGGGTTAAACCAAAATAATTCACTAG
>JAIOJO010000193.1 GCA_019911985.1 Sulfuricellaceae bacterium
ACACAAGCGTCGAGCGACACCGCCCGGCGCCCGCAAAACCCCGTCCCGTAAGGGTTGTGTCAAAAGCCGGCGTCTGCGGCGTTGCGCTCCTTGGCATCGTAGGCTGGCTACGACCGGCGTCGCGCGCCTTGCAGCCTCCGGTTTTTGACGCAATGCGATCCCCGTGCGACTTAATCAGAGGCTCCTTAAGACTATCCTGGATTACGCCGCTTTACGGCTAACCCAGGCTACGCTTGCTGATTGTGTCGGGTGATGCTGATTTGCTCGTTCTCAAACAGTTTCAGGGGATACGCATCGTGACGGCAGCGCAGGCGGTCAAGAACATTACGACACCATAAGCCGATACGACATTCTTTAGCGGCTAAAAAAGCCACTCACTTCCGGGGAGGCCGGGGGAGTGGCTTTTTTATTGTCCAGCACAAGGTTAAAACCACCGGCTTTAGCCGGTCAGCTTTAGCTGAATTGGTGTTTCGTTAAATGTGATCGGAGCCGGCGAATGAAAGCGCTGCATCAACTCCCTCTCCCGCTGGCAGGAGAGGGTTGGGGAGAGGGTGGCATGGTCTTCCTTTTTTCGATTGCCCTCTCCCCCAGCCCCTCTCCCACAAGTGGGCGAGGGGAGTTAATCGCCAAATCAGCGCAGGACACGTCGTTTAGTCGACGCGTATCCGGACTTTCAGTCCGCAATTCAAACCCACCAGCTTTAGCTGGTGGTTGTTTAGTATTCAAGAAGAGAAAGAGAGATCATCCGGCGCTGATCGTCGGCATCGAGCGCCACCGGCGCTTCGAGGGCGCGCACGGTGGTGCGCTTCACCGCACCAGACCCGGTGGCTCTCGTTCCCGAATGGGGGAAAGAAGAAACGCCGTCGCGCAGGAGTTCCACCGCGTGGCGGAAGGACACTCCGTTTTTTTGATGACCCAGTCGATGGGGCCGCCACCGATGGCGCAGCCGAAGCAGTGCCACAGGTTTTTGGCGGGGGTGACGACCAGGCTTGCGGTGTCGTCTTCGTGGAAGGGGCACTGGCCGAGCTAGCCCTTGCCGGACTTCTTGAGGGCGATGCCGGCGCTTTCCGCTAGGTGCTCGACTGATATTTCCCTCTTTAGCCGCTCGATTTCGGAATTCGGGATGCACGCCATAAATCGACCTTTCGCTAAAAACCTGTCAAGGGGGGGTGGTGATAAAAATAACTTGCTTTGCGCAATATCACGTATTGTGATATTTTCAATCACGTTTTTAGAAATCCGAAGGTAAGGTATGCATCATCATTGCAATGGAGCACTTGAACATGGCGATCAGCCGAGATGAAAGAGGGTTCTTTGTCGTGCTGGGCAATCGCATCGCCCGGCTGCGCAAAGACCGCCACCTTACCCAAGCCCAGCTTGCGGAAACGCTCGGGATTTCGCAGCCAACGATGAATGCTTATGAGCTGGGGCAGCGACGTGTTCCTGTGTCCGCCCTGCCCGTACTTGCGCGAGCGCTCGGCGCGGGATTGGAGGATATGCTCGGCGAAACGAACACGGCCACGCGCAAGCGTGGGCCAGCGCCAAAATGGCAGCAACAAATCGAGGCGATTGCGCAATTGCCCAAGGCTCAGCAACGCTTTGTCAGCCAAATGCTCGATACTGTGCTGACTCAGGCTCAGCGCTAGAGCCCGTTACCGTGGCTGACATCGTTTACGATTTCCGGTGGGATGTCGTCAAGGCGGCAACCAATGCAAGCAAGCATGGCGTGACGTTCGAGCAGGCGGCGGCGGTGTTTTTTGACCCGCTGGCGCTGACGGTTTTCGATGAGGTGCACAGCCAGGATGAGGAACGGTGGTGGTTGCTGGGCCATGATGCCCACGGGGTCTTGCTGCTGGTGGCGCATACCTACCAGGCTACCGGCCCTGCCAGCGCCAATGTCCGCTTGATTTCGGCACGTCCGGCAACCCGGCGCGAACAGCAATTTTATGAGAACGAACCTCGATAGGTGGAAATATGAACGCAGCTACAACGCATGACGATGACGATATGCCCGCCGAGGTGGATTTTACCGGTGCGACGCGCGGCAAATTTTACCGCCCCAATCTGCGCCTCAATCTGCCGGTTTATCTGGATGCCGAGGTGCAGGATTATTTGAACGCGATTGCGGCTAAAAAAGGCATGCCGCTTTCGCAGCTCGCCAATGATTTGCTCAAAAGAGAAATCGGGATTATCGAGGCGGTAAAGTAGCCAGGTAGGCCGCTAAAGATAAAGCAGAAACCCCGGCACACCGCTGCCACAGCGGAGCGACCGGGGTTTTTGTTTTATGATAAAGGGCTATGTGAATTTAATTTGTGCCTGGCTCCTTTGATTCCCATGGGGTTGGTTTGGGGTTGTCTGCCAGGTTACGCTGCTAACATGTCGAGTCTGACCCTCATGGCATTTCTTTCTTTTCGTTCGAGGCGATGGCAGTCAGGGTGTAGGTGCCGGCAGGTACCTGGAGGAGAAAAGAGTGAGGATGGAAGCGGAGCGCACATGGGGTGGGTGGGGTTGTTTCCTGGGTTACGCCGCTTTGCGGCTAACCTAGATTACGCTTGTTTAACTTTTCTTCCATGCGAGGACGCACGACCGGCAAGTCCTCATCGAGAAACCGCTTGGCCTCATGATGACCAGCCACAGCGGCTTGTTCAAATAAACCTATTGCGCGTTCAACCATCCCCCATGACTTCATACGTCCTCCACGCGAGAACATTAATGTAGCTAAGCTGTACTGGTCGTCAGGATTACTCATATCAAGCCCTTGAGAGAAGACAGCGATATTCTCTTCGCTGATGCGATCGAGCAAATCACTATAGTCACCAAACCCCAGGCCATCAGGAGTCAACTTCTCAAGAGAGTAGAGAACAAGCTGACCCAAGGTCTGCTCAATCACCTGCGAATCAAGATTGTCATAATCAGCGAAGCAAAATCTCAGCCTTTCCTGATCACTAATAGTTCCGTGTTCAGAAGTTTTCCGCTCAAGAACGACAAGCATCTGGGTTGGTCTGTCATAACTGATAAATAATCCAGAGCACGTTCTGTCCTTCATTTTATGCAATCCTTATCACATTTCCGATAGCACTCTATTCTTTATATCATGCGATATGTTGAGACACGAAAGTGAGAATTTGGGGTCAGGTCTAGAATGGTAGCTAATAGCATCTTATCTAGACCTGACCCCGATGTCGACCTGCGATGTCGACCTGGACCCCGATGTCGACCTGCGCTTGCTAGCCTTGTCCCCGAGATTTGGATTTGTATACGCCATACCCAAAAAAACAAATCCCACCAATAATACCGATATAGCCAAAATTATCTTGCGAATTCTGCATTAATGCAGCCCCACCAATGACCATGCCCAAAAGACCATACAAGATATCAGAAATACTACTAGACCTGTGCATGGTGAACAGGTCTAGTAGTATTTTTAAAACAAATCCAACAACTAAAATGATTGAGTACATATCCATGCTCAGGCCTCACTTT
>JAIOJO010000194.1 GCA_019911985.1 Sulfuricellaceae bacterium
AATGGCAAACAGCATGAAAAAGAGGCCAGAAATGGCATTGATGCACTGAATTACAGACAGATATTGACCGATTCCTTCTGAAAACTTGGTTCGATGACCAAATCAGGGAAGAATCGGTGCGTTAATCAGAGATTCCTTAAGAAGCTATTTTCTTGGCGGCCCTTGCGGGATACACTTCGGCCCATGTTTAGGCCTCAATATTATTGCTATTAGGATCGTATGCAAGAATTTGAATTTAGTTTGGACGGCGAATTTATCGAACTCAACAACCTGCTGAAATTGGCTGGAGTATGCGACAGCGGCGGGGCGTGCAAGCAACTGGTCGCGTCCGGCGCGGTGTCGGTGGATGGGCGGCTGGAGTTGCGCAAGCGCTGCAAGATCCGAGCCGGGCAGGAGGTCAGCCTAGGCGATGTGCGCATTCGAGTTGCGGCGGCAGCCGGGAGCGGGGCAGCGGACATCGATGGCGTCACGCCGGACAGCATTCTTGAATTCTGGTATTCGGCGCCGCTGCAAAAGGCTTGGTTTTCCTCGACGCCGGAATTGGATAGTCTCATCCGCGACCGGTATCGGGGATTATGGCGCAGGGCCTGCGAAGGCGGACTCGACGGCTGGAAAGCGAGTCCCGAGGCTTGCCTGGCCCTGATCGTCGTGCTGGATCAGTTTCCCTTGAATATGTTTCGCGGCCAGGCGATGAGCTTCGCAAGCGGGGACAAGGCCATAGCGTTAACGAAATATGCGCTGGAGCAAGGCTATCAGCAAAGCCTCGCGAAAGAGCGCTTGGTCTTCTTGTATCTGCCCTTGATGCATAGCGAAAATTTGGACGATCAGGATTGGGCGGTGAGGCTGTTCGAGGAAGCGGGTTTTGAGGATAACGTGCGTTTCGCCCGGCACCACCGCGAGATCGTGCGGAAATTCGGCCGCTTTCCGCATAGGAATGCGATTCTCGGCAGAAAGAGCTCGCCCGAGGAAATCGAATACCTGGGGTCTAAAGAAGCGTTTTTGGGTTGAGCGGGCTATGGACGAAGAAAACGAATTGCTGCGGGCCAAGCTGAACCTGGAAACCGCGCAGATTGCCTGGCGGGAATTGCAGCGGTTTTTTGCCATGGGCGCGGCTATCGCCGTGTCTCCCGACCTGGATTTAGTCGAGGTGGCTTTCCAGTTCACGCGGGATAACGCTTCCCAGGTCGAGCGCTGGCTGGCGGACGGAAAAATCGAGCCGGTGTCCGATCGCCAGGCGCGAGAGTGGTTCGATGCCGACGCGCGGCTGTGGAGCGTGGTCGTCAAACCTTGGGTGTTGGTGCAGTCGAGGTAAGTCCGTGGGCGTCTTGCTGGCCTTGGGGCGCCGGTTTCAAGCGTGCCGATCCAGGTCTGCCGCCGCCAGAAAATCGATCAAGGCGCGCAGCGCCGGTTTCATGTGCCGGTCCGGCAAAAAGACCGCATAAACGTCGCCGGAGCCGCCTTCATACGTCGAAGCCTCCCAGTCGCCCAACAGAGGGAGCAATTCCCCCGATTCCACATAGCGGGCGAGCGCCCAGCTTGCCAGCAGCGTGACGCCTAGGCCCTTCAAGGCCCCGGCGAGCAAGGGCGTGCCGCCTACCGAATGCAGATTCCCCTTCACCCGCACTTTTTCCTGTTCGCCCTTGCGGGCAAAGTGCCACCAGGTCAATTGCCGCGCCTGGCTCAAGGCCAGGCAATTGTGGCCGCGCAGCGCCTGAGGGTGGGCAGGCGGCTCGCGGCGGGCCAAGTAGTCCGGGCTGGCGCACACCCGCATGCGGTTGGTCAGCAGCTTGCGGGCCTTGAGGCGGGAGTCGGCGGGGCGCCCGATGCGCACGGCAAGGTCGATTTTGTCGCGATATAAGTCGGCAAGCTGGTTATCCAACAACACTTCCACGTTTACTTTGGGATGCTGGCACAGGAAGTCGGCGATCAGGGGGCACAGGTAGAGCCGGCCGAAGCTTTCGAACACGGATATACGCAAGTCGCCTCGCGCCTCTTGTAGCGCCGGTTGCACCGAGGCGACCAGGCTGTCGCAATCGG
Organism: Sulfuricellaceae bacterium; assembly: GCA_019911985.1. Taxonomy (GTDB): domain Bacteria; phylum Pseudomonadota; class Gammaproteobacteria; order Burkholderiales; family UBA9220; genus JAIOJO01. The sequence goes on from JAIOJO010000194.1 coordinate 2,038, forward strand.
CCAGCAGTTGGCGCGCGCCTGCCAAGAAGCTTAGTCCCGCTTCGGTCAGCGCCAAATGGCGCGTGCTGCGCTGCAGCAGCTTCGCCGCCAGGCGCGATTCCAGGCTGTCGATCTGGCGGGATACCGCCGAAGGGGATAGGCCCAGCACGCGCGCGGCGGCGGAAAAACTGCCGAACTCCGCCACGGCGGCAAAGGTTTTAATGTCGTCCAGCATGCTTTTATCTGTGCGCCTATATCAAAACAGAATTGATTCTGTCGTTCATTATCAATTTTTGCGCAAAACATAATAATGCATGTCCCGGGCTGGCAGAAGCCTTTTCCGCAAACTTCACGATTGGAGAACGACATGACAGCAAGAATCGGATTTTCCGAAATCCCACCGCAACTGATCGAATGCATGATGGCGACGGAACGCTACTTAAAGCAATGCGGATTTAGGCTCAACTTGCTCGAACTGATCCGCTTGCGCGCATCCCAGCTCAACGGCTGCGCTTACTGCATCGACATGCACTACCAGGAGGCCGTCGCGGCAGGGGAAACGCCGCTACGGCTCTACTCGCTGCCGGTATGGCGCGCCACCTCGTTTTACAGCGACGAGGAGCGGGCCGTGCTGGACTGGACCGAAGCGGTAACCC
>JAIOJO010000195.1 GCA_019911985.1 Sulfuricellaceae bacterium
AACCCTTACGGGACTGGGTTTTGCGGGCGCCGGGCGGTGTCGCTCGACGCTTGTGTGGAATGACCACACCGCGCGTCTCGCTTCGTGCCCAGCATCCCGCAAAACCCCGTCGCGACCCCGTGCGACTTAATCAGAGGCTCCCTAAGAAGCTGTTTTAAAAATTCCTCCAAGGCTGGGAATGCTTGTAGGAGCGACCTCCCGGTCGCGATGGGATTCTAAATTCGCGACCGGGAGGTCGCTCCTACCAGCGCATCCGCGCCGCCACGGCCGTGACCGCCACCGCCGCCAGCAGCAGCGCGGCGGCCACCCAAGGGCTGCTCAGCCAGTGGGGCGCCGCCACCAGCAGCACTCCCAATCCCAGTATCATCGTGCCCGACAGCAGCTTGAGCAGGCGGCCTTCGCGCTCGCCCAGCTTGCGCTGGCCGAGGGAATAGACGAAGCCCAGCACGATCAAGCCCAAGGGAAGCACGTAGACCAGGTTGTACAGCGCCAGGTAGGCGTAATAGGCGGCGGGCGAGAGCGCGTGCAGCGTGAGGGTGCGGGTGTAGACCATGGGAAAGCCGGCGGTGCACAGCAGCTCGTAGCTGTTGGCTGCGACGGCCAGGGTGACCGTGCCCAGCAGCAGCGCGGGCCAGCGGCCGCCGGCTAGCAGGCCGCGGACGCGGCGGTAGAGGGCGGGCTTGGCGCTGTCGGGAATGGAGAGGGTCGGCCCCTGGCGGAAACGGAAAAAATCCTTGATGTTGAGCAGCGCCAGAAAAATGGCGATGGCCCCCGCAACGGCGGTGACCGCCCGCAGTTCGCCGATCAGCAGGAAGGCGTTGAGCCAGGCGGCCATGAAGAGGAAATAGACCAGCCCGGAACACAGCACGAAAACCCCGCCGATGACCCCCATGCGCGCCCGGCTATGTTCCCGCGCCAGCAGGCTGAGGAGGAAGAGCAGGACGAAAAAGGCGCAGGGGTTGAAGGCGTCCAGCCCGGCGATAATCAGCGTGAACAGGGGCAGGGATAGCGCCTCGGGGTTGAGGCCCGGCGGCAGCGCGGATTTTTCCTCGGGGATGGCGGCTGCGCCTGCTGCGCGGCAGGCCAGCAGGGCCTGGCGCAGCGCCTCGCCGGTGCTTTCCGCCGTGGCGTAGCCCACCCGCATTTGGCCGCAGAACAGGAAGGCCGGCACCGACGCGGCCTCTTCGCCAAGCCGTTCGGCCATGCGCCGGTAGCGCTCGCGGTTGGCGGCGCTGCCGTTGACTTCGTAGGAATGCAGTTCCAGCCAGGGGTAGGCGACGGCCAAGTCCTCGACGTAGGGCTTGGCTTCCTGGCAGTGGGGACAGCGCGCCGACCAGAAAAAATAGAGGTGCACCCGTGTCGCGCCGTCCGCGTCCCGGCTCAGCCAGGGCGTATCGCCCGGCGGCGCGGCGCAGCACAGCGACGCCAGCAGCAGGCAGGCGAGCAGCAGCGCGGCCGGCAGGCGTTTCATCCCAGATGCTCCCGCAGCCGCCGCACCCCTTCCCGCAATTGCTCCAGGCCCGTGGTGTAGGCGAAGCGCAGATGCCGCTGCGGCTGGTAATGGCCGAAATCCAGCCCCGGCGTGACGGCCACGCCGGCCTGCTCCAGCAGGTCGCGGGCGAAAGTTTGGCTGTCTTCGGTGAAGCGGCTGCAATCGGCGTAGAGGTAGAATGCCCCCTGGGGCGTGACGGGGATGCCGAAGCCCAGCGCGCGCAGTGCCGGCAGCAGGTAGTCGCGGCGGCGCTGGAACTCGGCGCGCCGCTGCTCCAGGATGGCGCGGGTTTCCGGCGCGAAGGCGGCCAGCGCGGCGTATTGGGCCGGCGTGGAGGCGGCGATGAACAGATTCTGCTGCAGTTTCTCCACCGCCCGCAGGTAGTCCGGCGGCACCACCAGCCAGCCCAGGCGCCAGCCGGTCATGCCGAAGTACTTGGAAAAGCTGTTGACGACGAAGGCCTCGTCGGAGATTTCCAGCGCCGTGGCGGCGTCGCCCTGGTAAACCAGGCCGTGGTAGATTTCGTCGACGATCAGCGTGCCGCCGCGCTCGCGGACGCAGCCGGCGATGTCCGCCAGGGCCGCGCGCTCCACCAAGGTGCCGGTGGGGTTGGACGGCGAGGCCAGCAGCACGGCGGCGGTGGCGGGCGTCCAATGGCGTGCCACGGCCTGCGCCGTGAGCTGGTAGCCGCACCCGGCATCCACCGGAATGCCCACCGCGCGGCCTTCGACGAAGCGCACGAAATGGCGGTTGCAGGGATAGCCGGGATCGGCCAGCAAGACTTCGCGGCCGGGGTCGATCAGCACGCCGGCCGCCAGCAGCAAGGCGGCGGAAGACCCGGCGGTGACGACGATGCGCTCGGGGGAAACCGCCACGCCGTAGCGTTCGCGGTAGTGCCCGGCGATAGCCAGGCGCAGGGCGGGCAGGCCGAGGGCCGAGGTGTAGTGCATGGCGTGCTCGCCCAAGGCGCGCACCGCCGCGGCGGTGATCGGTTCCGGCGTGGGGAAATCCGGCTCGCCGATTTCCATGTGGACGATGGAACGTCCCTGGGATTCCAATTCCCTGGCCCGCGCCAGCAATTCCATGACGTGGAAAGGCTCGATGTCGTCGAGGCGGCGGGCGCAAGCACTCACGGCAGGATGTCCAGCACCTGCTGCGGCGGCCGGCCGAGGCGGGCGCGGCCGTTGTGGATGACGATGGGGCGCTCGATCAGCTTGGGATGGGCGGCCATCCAGTCCAGCGCCGTCGCGTTGTCCGGCTCGCCGTAGGCGGCGGCCAATTCCTTGTAGATGTCCTCGCCGGTGCGCAGCAGTTGCGTGGCGGCTAGGCCGAGCTGGGCCAACACCTGTTCCAGTTCGGCGCGGCTGGGAGGGTGGTCGAGGTAGAGCCGGACTTCCGGCTGCACGCCTTTTTCCTGCAACAAGTCGAGGGTGGCGCGGCTCTTGCTGCAACGGGGATTGTGGTAAATCTGGGTGCTCATGCGGGCGTTCCAAAAAGGTGGCGACACCCGCATTTTAGCCTATCGCCGCAGCGCTAGCCGCACACTAGGATTACCACGGAAAATGTAGGTTGGCGGTGAGCGCAGCGAACCCCAACAAATATGGGAAGCAAATAATACCTATCAAAGCTGATCGGGCGAGGATACCTAGCGATCCTCGCGTGCATGCCACAGCCGCAGCACATAGATCGTGGACTCCTGGATTTCATAGCGCATCTCATAGTGTCCGACGAGAAGCCGGCGCACCTCGCGCGGCTCGAATTCCTCCAGTTTTTCGCCGATGCGCGGATTCACCCGCAGGTTGGCCGGCGCGGTAGTCAGCGATTTCACCGTGCTTGCCGCAGCCGGCTTGTTCACTGACGCCGGAAACTCATACAGCCGTACCAGATCGGAGAGCGCCTTGCTGGTCCACTTCAGTTCCATCAGCGCGGTGCAGGCAACGGCTGGTCCGTGCCGAGGCTGTCGGCCCACGCCTGCACGGTCTGATGGTCGATGACGCGCCCGGCGTCCACATCGCCAATGCCTCGCAGGTCAAACGGCTGCGCTCTTCTTCCTGGGCGATCCACGCCGACAACGCCTGCTTGACGACCCAGCCGCGCGAGCGGTCGAGACGCGCGGCCAACGGGTCAACTTTATCGGCCAGCGGTAGCGGTATGTGCGCGGTAAACACCTTGGTATCGGTGTGTGCCATGGTTTGTCCTTTTTACTGTTTAGTCAGATTCAATCATAGTGATTAGAACTGACTTAATCAATCAGTGGTGCGGTTGGAGGCAACCTATTGTATTTAATTGAAAAACATATAATGCCAAACGCTTAAAGGTGGTGCCGTTGGGTCGCGTCCCCTTTATCGCTTCCCGGGGAGTGGCGGACAGCGCCGTAATGTTTTACCATTTTAGCCTTGTGGCTAATCGGCCTGAATGCCTATGCAGAGTTTAGAGCCAGCCGCCTCACCAGTTTTCAAGGATAACCATGAACGTCCTAAAAAAGCTAATCGCCTCGCTGTTGTTTGCCATGATTTCCACTTCGGCTTTTGCCATAACGAATGCTCAAGTGTTCGCCTATGTAGCGGCCAATTACCCCAGCCTTTTCCCCGGGACTGCTACGGCTGGGCAATATCAGCAATATGACTACCGCTACTACCCATCCAGCAAAAATTATTTGGCCGTTGATACCAGTGGGACGATATTTGTGCTGGGGCCGGTTAGTGGTGGTGCGGTCGCTTCTGTGGGGACAGTGGCCTCTTACGCTAATGCCATCACGGCTTGGGAGGCGAAGCAGGGCGGAACGGGCGGCACAACTAATACTCAGGTTGCAGGCTTGACGGGTGGTGCTATTCAGGGAGCGCCGCTCAATCTCACTGCTGCTGTCACGACTTTGGCTGGCACCGCTACTACGACCCTGGCTACGCCAACCGATGGTACGGGCGCAGCGGCTAGCTTCTACCAGGCTTACGGCGTCACCACCGACGGCAACAACCTGTATGTGGCGGACACCGGCTACAGTGTTATCCGCAAGATTGTGATTGCTACAGGAGAGGTTACGACCCTCGCCGGCCCGCCGTTGAGTGTCACCGGCGCAAGAACCGGCACAGCCGACGGCACAGGTACAGCAGCCAGATTTACCTTCCCTCGTGGCATCACCACCGACGGCACAAACTTGTATGTGACCGATACCGGTAACAGCACCATTCGCAAGGTTGTGATTGCCACGGGCGTAGTTACGACTCTCGCGGGGGGAGGAATATCGGGGGGGCCTGATGGCACGGGAGCAGCGGCGAGGTTCAGCAGCCCTTCCGGCATCACCACCGATGGCACCAACCTGTATGTGGCGGATACCGGCAACCACACTATCCGCAAGATTGTGATTGCCACAGGTGTGGTCACGACCATTGCAGGCGCAACGGGAACAACCGGCGCCACCGATGGCACCGGCACAGCGGCTAAATTCAATGGTCCTGCCGGCATTACCACCGACGGCACCAATCTGTATGTGGCGGACACTTTGAACGCGACTATCCGCAAGATCGCGATTGCCACCGGCGCGGTCACCACCCTCGCAGGCACGGCGGGAGCAACCGGCACTACCGACGGCACCGGCGCGGCGGCTAAATTCGCCAGCCCTTACGGCGTCACCACTGACAGCACAAATCTCTATGTGGCGGACAGCATGAACGCTAACGTCCGCAAGATCGTGGTTGCCACGGGCGCGGTTACGACACTTGCAGG
>JAIOJO010000196.1 GCA_019911985.1 Sulfuricellaceae bacterium
CATCCAAGCTGGGCCAGGGAAGTTCGTTTCGGGTGAGGCTGCCGCTATTCGCGGGCGGCATGAAGAATTAACATGAAGAGTCAATGAAAACCTTACCCATACTAATAGTCGAGGATGATCGGGATTTGCGCGAAGCCTTGGGAGATACCCTGGCTATGGCCGGTTATGAAACGCTTATGGCTGAGCATGGCGAGGCGGCTCTGGCGTGCCTGCATGAACGAAAAGTGGGTTTGGTGGTGTCGGATGTGCAAATGAAGCCGATGGACGGGCATGCCTTGCTACAGGCGGTTAAACATGACTTTCCGGACGTGCCGGTGTTGCTGATGACGGCCTATGGAATGATCGACAAGGCCGTCGACGCCATGCGCAAGGGTGCCTGCAACTATCTCACCAAGCCGTTCGAGCCCGACGTGTTGTTGGCGGAAGTGGCGCGTTTCATGCGGCCGTCCGGCTTCGATGGGGAAGGCGATGTCATCGCTCTTGACCCGAAGACCGAGGCGGTTCTTGCCTTGGCGCGCCGGGTGGCGGATACCAACGCTACGGTGCTGATTAGCGGCGAAAGCGGGACCGGCAAGGAGGTCGTGGCGCGTTATATTCATCGCCATTCGTCCCGCTCGGCCGCTCCGTTTGTGGCGGTAAATTGTGCGGCCATCCCGGAAAATTTGTTGGAATCGACTATGTTTGGTTTCGAAAAGGGCGCCTTTACCGGCGCCGCTCAAGCGCAGTCGGGAAAATTCGAGCAAGCTCAGGGCGGGACTCTACTGCTGGACGAAATCACGGAAATGCCGCTGGCGCTACAAGCCAAGTTGCTGCGAGTATTGCAGGAGCGCGAAGTGGAGCGCGTTGGGGGGAAAAGGTCGATATCTTTGGATGTGCGCGTTATCGCCACCTCCAATCGCGACCTGGAAGAGGCGGTAAGGACGGGCGTTCTTCGTGAAGATTTGTTTTATCGCTTGAGCGTGTTCCCTTTGCATATGCCTGCTTTGCGCGAGCGCCCGGCGGATATCGTGCCGCTGGCGCAATATTTTCTTCGGCGAATGGCCGATGGAATGCGGCGCCACGGTATGGTTTTGAGTGACGAGGCCGAGGCGCGATTGACGCTATATGACTGGCCCGGTAACATCAGGGAGCTGGAAAATGTGATCCAGCGCGCGATGATTCTGGCGCCAGGCTCGGTCATCGAGGTCGATCATCTATTGTTGCCGAAGCGAGCGGAAAATTTTGCCGCTCCCTCGGAATCTGCCCATAGGGAGGCGCCGCCCCGGCAGGATATGAAGTCGCTGGAGCGCAGCCACATCTTGGAAACCCTGGCGACCGTGAACGGATCGCGCAAACTGGCCGCCCAGCGCCTGGGGATGAGCGAGCGTACGTTGCGCTACAAGTTGCAGCAATATAGAGGGGACGGCGAAAGCGCCGAGGGGTCGGAGTAGTTCCCGTTGCCGGTATGGTTCTTGCTGGCTATGATACAATTTGATCTTGCGTGGGCTTCGACAAGCCACGACTTTTTATAGAAGGGCGGCCGCCTTATGGATGCAAAGGGAATTGACCAGTTGTTGAGCCAGATGCAGG
>JAIOJO010000197.1 GCA_019911985.1 Sulfuricellaceae bacterium
GGGCGGGGCCGGCAACACCGCAATCGGCGGCGTGATCGGCACCACCAGCGGAACCCTGACCAAGGATGGGGGCGGCACGCTGATCCTGTCCGGCGCCAACACCTACACCGGCGCAACCTCGATCAACGAGGGGACGCTGCAACTCGGCGCGGCCAACCGCATCGCCGATACCAGCGCGATCACCGTGGCGTCCGGCGCGACCTTCAATCTGAATGGCTTTGCCGATACCGTCGGCTCGATTGCCGGCGACGGCAACATCACGCTCGGCTCGGCTACGCTGACCTCCGGCGGCGATAACAGCACAACGGCCTTCTCCGGCGTCATCGGCGGCTCCGGCGGCCTGACCAAGTCCGGTTCGGGCTCGCTGACGCTGTCCGGCAGCAATACCTACACCGGGGTGACGACCCTCAGCGCGGGCACCTTGAGCGTCGGGACGATAGGCAACGGCGGCGCGGCGGGCAATCTCGGCGCGGCCACCAACGCGGCCGCCAACCTGGTGCTGGGCGGCGGCACCTTGCAATACACCGGCGCGGACGCTTCGACCAACCGCAATTTCACGCTGACGGCGGGCACGACGTCCACATTCGACGTGACCGCCAACAATCTGACGATTTCGGGGGCAAGCACCAATACCACCGGTGCGCTGACCAAGGCCGGATCGGGCACCCTGACACTGGCGGGAGCCAACCTGTATACCGGCCTGACCACCGTGAATGCCGGCACCCTGGCTTACGGGGCCGCCAACGCGCTGTCCTCGGGCGCGCTCACCGTCAACGGCGGCACGCTGGATATCGGCGCTTATTCGGACACGGTGGGCGCGGTCACGCTGGGCAGCGGCAGCATCAACGGGACGTCCGGTGTATTGACCGGCACCAGTTATGCGGTGCAGAGCGGGTCCATCGGCGCCATCCTGGGCGGGACCGCCGCCCTCACCAAAACCACGGCCGGCACGGTCACTTTGTCCGGCGCCAATACCTATACCGGAGTGACGACAATCAGCGCCGGCACCTTGAGCGTCGGGACAATAGGCAACGGCGGCGTGGCGGGCAATCTCGGCGCCGCCACCAGCGCGGCCGCCAACCTGGTGCTGAGCGGCGGCAGCTTGCAATACACCGGCGCGGACGCTTCGACCAACCGCAATTTCACGCTGACGGCTGGAACGACGTCCACGCTCGACGTGTCCGCCAACAATCTGACCCTTTCGGGCGCGAGCACCAACACCACCGGTGCGCTGACCAAGGCCGGATCGGGCACCCTGACGCTGGCGGGCGCCAATCTGTATACCGGCCTGACCACGGTGAGCGCGGGCAAGCTGGTTGCCGCCAACGCTGCCGCGCTCGGCTCGACCGCAGGCGGTACCACCGTGGCGAACGGCGCAAGCCTCGGAATCGCGAACGTAGCGATCGGCAACGAAGCCGTGACACTGAACGGCGCGGGCGTCGGCGGAACCGGGGCCTTAAGCGGCACCGGCACGGCTTCGCTCTCGGGGGCGGTCAGCATTGCATCGGACAGCACGGTGGGCGGCAGCGGCAGTCTGACGCTGGGAGCGCTTAACATCGCCGACGGCGCAACGCTGACGCTGGGCACCGGCAGTGCACTAAATCTCACGACCGGCTCGGTCAACGGCACCGCTCTCGGCGCCGCTTCGAACCTGACGGTCAATACCCTCGGCAGCCTCAACCTGGGCAACACCGGCACCGATCTCGGCGCAGTGAACATCACCGCCAGCGGCAGTACGCTCAACGACATCACCGCCACCACCATCGCCATCACCGACAGTAGCGCGGGCGGCGTCATCCTCAACAGCGGCGCGGTGCTCAGCGCCACCGCCACAAGCAACGCCGATGCCCTGCGCATCGTCACCGACAAATTCGTCAACAATTCCGGTTCCGGCGCGGGAACGCTGATTACCGGCGCCGGTAGCCGTTGGCTGGTTTATTCGGCGAATCCCGCCTCGGATACCCGGGGTACCGGCCTGACCGCGGCCTTTAAGCAATACAACGCTAGCTACGGCTCAACAGTCCTGGGCAGCGGTAATGGGTTCCTGTATTCCCTGGCCCCTATCGTCACCCCCTCGCTCACCGGAGCCGTGAGCAAAACCTACGACGGAAACGACACGGCGACCCTGACAGCCGCTAATTACACCTTTACCGGCGGCGTGGATGGCGATACCGTCACGCTCAACAACCCCAGCTCCGGCACCTATGGCAACAAGAACGCGGGTACCGGAAAAGCCGTCAGCGTCGGCGGAATAAGCGCCAGCGCCAGCAACGGAGCGACTACGGTATACGGCTACCAAGTGGCCAACGGCGGGAACGCGAGCGGCAATATAGGGGCGATCACGGCCAAGGCGCTGACCCTATCCGCGACCGTTGCCGACAAGACCTACGACGGCAACCGCGACGCCAACGTGACCGGCTACGGCCTGATCGGATTGGTCAGCGGCGAAACCCTCGGCGCCAGTTCCACCGGCGCGCTCTTCGACACCAAGAATGCAGGCACCGGCAAGACCGTCTATATCAGCGGCATTGCCCTTGCCGACGGTACCGGCCTGGCCTCCAACTACTCGTTGAGCAGCACCGCCACGGCCACGGCCAATATTACCCCGGCGAACCTCGCCGTCACCGGCGTGAGCGCCGCGAACAAGGTGTACGACGGCACCACCGCCGCCACCCTGGGCGGCACGGCAGCCATCGCCGTTTTCGGCAGCGACATCGTTAGCTTGGGCGGCACCGGCAGCGGCCTCTTCGCCGACAAGAACGTCGGCAACGGCAAAGCCGTCACGGTCAGCGGATACAGCATCAGCGGCGCGGATGCAGGCAACTATGCGCTGATACAACCGGCGGGCTTGACCGCCAACATTACGGCCCGCCCGCTGGCCATCACCGCCACGGGCGTGGGCAAGGTGTACGACGGCACCACCGCCGCGACCGTCACCTTCTCCGATAACCGCATCAGCGGCGATCTGCTGAACCTAAGCGGCACGGCCTCTTATCTCGATAAGAACGCCGGAACCGGCAAGACCGTGAACGTCAGCGCCATCGGCGCGACCGGCGCGGATGCCGGCAACTATTCTTTTGCCACGACCGCTTCGACCACCGCCAACATTACACCGGCGAACCTCGCCGTCACCGGCCTGAGCGCCGCGAACAAGGTGTACGACGGCAGCACCGCCGCCATCCTGGGCGGCACGGCGACGATTGCCGTTTTCGGCAGCGACGACGTTCATTTGGGCGGCTCCGGCAGCGCGGCCTTCGCCGACAAGAACGTCGGCAACGGCAAAGCCGTCACGCTCGGCGGCTACAGCATCAGCGGCGCGGATGCCGGCAACTATTCGCTGATACAACCGGCGGGCTTGACCGCCGCCATTACGGCCCGCCCGCTGGCCATCACCGCCACGGGCGTGGGCAAAGTGTACGACGGCAGCACCGCGGCGACCGTTTCCTATGCCGACAACCGCATAGCGGGCGACCTGCTGACCCTGGCCGGCACGGCCTCTTATCTCGACAAGAACGCCGGCACCGGCAAGACCGTGAACGTCAGCGCCATCGGCGCGACCGGCTCGGATGCCGGCAACTATTCCTTCGCCACGACCGCTTCGACCACCGCCGACATCACGCCCCGCCCGCTGGCCATCGCCGCTACGGGTGTGGGCAAAGTGTACGACGGCAGCACCGCGGCGACCGTCACCTATGCCGACAATCGCATAGCGGGCGACCTGCTGACCCTGGCCGGCACGGCCTCTTATCTCGACAAGAACGCCGGCACCGGCAAGACCGTGAATGTCAGCGCCATCGGCGCGACCGGCACGGATGCCGGCAACTATTCTTTCGCCACGACCGCCTCGACCACCGCCGACATTAGCCCGGCGAACCTCGCCGTCACCGGTGTGACTGCAGCGAACAAGGTATATGACGGCACCACCGCCGCCACACTAAGCGGCATGGCGGCGATTACCGTTTTCGGCAGCGATGACGTTCACTTGAGCGGCACCGGCAGCGCGGCCTTCGCCGACAAGAACGTCGGCAACGGCAAAACCGTCACGGTCGGCAGCTACAGCATTAGCGGCGCGGATGCCGGCAACTATTCGCTGATACAACCGTCCGGTTTGACCGCCAACATTAGCCCGGCGAACCTCGCCATCACCGGCGTGAGCGCCGCGAACAAGGTGTACGACGGCACCACCGCCGCCATCCTGGACGGCACAGCGGCGATTACCGTTTTCGGCAGCGATGACGTTCACTTGAGCGGCACCGGCAGCGCGGCCTTCGCCGACAAGAACGTCGGCAACGGCAAAACCGTTACGCTCGGCGGCTACAGCATTAGCGGCGCGGATGCAGGCAACTATGCGCTGATACAACCGGCGGGCTTGACCGCCAACATTACAGCCCGCCCGCTGGCCATCACCGCCACGGGCGTGGGCAAAGTATATGACGGCACCACCGCGGCGACCGTCACCGACGCCGACAATCGCATAGCGGGCGACCTGCTGACCCTGGCCGGCACGGCCTCTTATCTCGACAAGAACGCCGGCACCGGCAAGATCGTGAACGTCAGCGCCATCGGCGCGACCGGCGCGGATGCCGGAAACTATTCCTTCGCCACAACCGCCACCGCCAGCGCCGACATAACGCCCCGCCCGCTGACGATTGCCGCGAACGGCGCGACTAAAATTTACGACGGCATTGCCTATTTCGGCGGGAACGGAGTGACTTACACCGGCTTCGCCAACAACGAAACCCCCGCCGATCTGGGCGGCACACTCACGTATGGCGGCAACTCGCAGGGCGCGATCTATGCAGGCAACTATCTGATCATTCCCAGCGGACTGGCTTCCGGCAACTACACCATCGCCTATGTAGACGGCGTGCTGAGGATAAACCCACTGCCCATCACGCCAGCAACGGCAGGAATACAGCCCGATGTTGCCGAAGCCGTCGTTACGTTGCCCGGCGGGGTCAAGCTGCTCCCCGTCCTCCAAGCGGCCATGACGGTAGCGGCAGCGCCCATTAATCGCGCCCTCGCTCCATCGGGTATACTAGGCGCAGCCAAACCCCTGACGGCAGGCGTCAGCGTCCAGAATCACGATACGGTGGAGCAAGTAGGCGGCCTTACCCTGATAAACGGCGGCGTAAAATTACCCGACAACACAAATAAATCGGATGAGGAATAATCCGATTCCGGCAAAAGCAGCGAATAAAATAGACCTCTTCGTGAACACCCGACATACCCAAGCCCGCACACTATCCGCCCTGCTATTGGCCTGGCTGTCCAGCCTCTCCGCCCATGCCGCCCCGGCGGCGCCCGATGCGGGCCAGACGATACGCGAACTGCAAAAGCAACCCGAGCTAAGCGCGCCGAAGCCCATGGCGCCCTTGCGGATCGAAGAAAACGTGACGCGCAAGGAACCGGCCCACGACGATGTGCGCATCGCGGTAAGCGCCATTCATGTTTCCGGCAGCCGCGCGTTTGCCGCAGCCAAGCTGGAAGCCCTGATCGCCAGCCTGGCCGGCGGCGAACACACCCTCGCCGAACTCTATCAAGGGGCGGCCCGCATCACCGCCTATTACCGTACGCATGGCTATGTGTTAGCGCGCGCCTATCTGCCCGCGCAAGACATCCGCAACGGCGTGGTGGAAATAGCCGTCGTGGAAGGGCGCCTCGGCGAGAGGCGCGTCGACAATCGATCGCGCCTCTCCGACGACCGTGCAAACGGCTATTTGAGCGGTGTCAAGCGCGGCGATGCGCTGCAGGCCGCAACGGTGGAGCGCGCGCTGTTGTTGCTGAACGATACGCCGGGCGTGGGTGGCGCCCGCGCCACGCTGCAACCCGGCGCCAGCGTGGGAACGTCCGACCTCATTGTCGAGATCGCTCCCTCCGCGCCTTATGCCGCCAGGGTCGAACTGGACAACTTCGGCAACCGCTATACCGGCGAATACCGCTTGGGCGCCGCGCTGGCGCTGAACAGCCCATTCAAAATGGGCGATCAGCTCACCCTGCGCGCCCTCGCCAGCGAACAGGATCTGCGCTATGCACGCATCGCCTATCAGGTTCCGGTGGGCCGCAGCGGCTTGCGGCTAGGCGCGGCTTATTTCGATACCCGCTATCGCCTGGGCAAGGAATTCGCGCCACTGCAAGCCTATGGCACGGCCACCAGCGGCAGCCTGTTTGCGGTGTACCCCTTCGTCCGCAGCCAAACCGCCAATCTCTCCGGCACCTTGACCTTGGAAGACAAGCAGCTCGACGACCTTACCGATGCGCCCGTGACGGCAAGCGACAAACATATCCGGCTCGCCAGCTTCGGCTTGGCCGGCAACTATCAAGACGCGCTGGGCGGCGCCGGCATCACCTCGTTCGATCTTTCGCTGGTAGCGGGCCGCTTGAGCATGGACGCCGGATCGCTGGCGGTGGACCAATTGACGGTCCGCAGCGACGGGAACTACACGCGCGTGGCCTATAACATCAACCGCCTGCAACGCCTGACCGACCTGAATAGCCTATCGCTTTCGCTCTCCGGCCAGCAGAACCTCAACTCCTCCGAGAAATTCTCCTTGGGCGGCGCCAACGGCGTACGTGCCTATCCGCAAGGCGAAGGCAACGGCGACCAGGGCTGGCTGGCGAATCTGGAACTGCGCCACGACTTTCTGCCCAATCTCCAGGGCATCGCGTTCTACGATGCGGGATCGGTGAAGATCAACCGCGATCCGCTCGTCGCCGGTGAAAACACCCGTAGCATCTCCGGCGCGGGCGTGGGGACGAACGCCCATTTCTTCGGCCTGCAAATCAACGCCTATGTGGCCTGGCGCACGGATGGCGGCCAGCCCGCGTCGGAGCCGCCGTCCTTGGACCGCAACCCGAGGCTGTGGGTGCAAGCGAGCAGGCAGTTCTAAACGGTGAGTTGCGATGGCCCGTTGAATCCAACCTTGACTCTCGGCCAACTTTGCCCGCTACGTCTTAAAGTATGTATTTTTGCATGGGTACGGGCACCTCTATCCCCGCATCGCCAGACACGAAAACATCGGAGCCGGCAAGTATCGCCGTTGCCCGGTGAAGCGAATCGGGCGTGCGTAGCTTCGGCGTGTTCGCCCGCAATTTCGCCGCCAAAAACAGTTCCTGCCGCCCTAGTGGAATCGGTTCGATAAGGACATCCAGAAGCCGCTCATAAGCCGCGGCCAACTCCTCATTGCCGATCCGGAACGGTACCACCAGCACTTCGGTATAGGTCAGTTCGCTCGTGACCAGCCGCGCGCCTGCCTGCTCGATCTCGACAAAAAGCCCCTCTATTCTGGCCTTGAAATCCGGGTTGCCCTCGGTCAGATAAATGATGGCATTGGTATCGAGATAAACGGTTGCCCCCGGCCTGATTATCGATCCCATGAGGCGCGGTCAGCGGATAGGGCCGCATCGATTTCCTCGCGGGTTCGGGTTGCCGTACGCGATTCGTGGAGAAACGCCAGAATGCTCGGCTTGCGTTTCGGCGTATCCACCAAACGCTTCGGGCGCAGCAGGATGCCGTCCTGACAAATCGAGGCTTCGAGGTAGTCGCCGGTACGGACGGAAACGAGTTCACGCAGCCGCGCAGGGATGGTGACCTGAAATTTATCCTTAACGCGAACAAGATCGCCCATAACAGCCTCCATGGTTGAAAAGTTGGAAATTACGATTTTCAGTATAATCTTGGAACCCGGCGTTGCAAGAAAAAACTTCTTCATATCCATCCTCGAAAACCCGCGCGCCCATCCAGGCTCCAACAGTTCGTTGCACGAAAGCGATTCGTCCATCGTCATACCGCTGCCTTGCTAAGCACACCGGCTTAGTGTTAAATCCTCGGGCTATGAGACCTTCACTCGCGCCGCTCACTCTCGGCATCCTTGCCGCCGCATTCGCATCCGGCTGCACAACCAGCCCCAACCAGCCCGGAGCCAAGGGCGCGTTCGGCCTGTCTGGTTCGATGCTCACCACGCCCTACTCCATCGTGCCCGGCGTCAATCCCTTGATAGTGGGGGCCGCGGCGGCGGCCGCCTACAACGCCTTCTTGCCGACCTGGTCGGCGGACGACATGCCCATCGGCCAGAACCGCTACCGCATTTCCCTGCGCAAAAAAACCTTCTCCAGCGGAGGGGGCGACGGCGAGGCGGCGCAAGTATTCAAATACCGTGCCGAGCAAATCGCGGCCCTACACGGCTATGAA
>JAIOJO010000198.1 GCA_019911985.1 Sulfuricellaceae bacterium
GAATAAAACTACAGGAGCATGATCGATGGACAAAGCCAACTATATTGCCTGGTTTGAAACGCTGCGCATGGCCGATGTGGGTCGTGTTGGAGGGAAAAACGCTTCCTTAGGCGAAATGATCAGCCAGTTGGCGTATGCCGGTGTCCGTGTACCGAATGGGTTTGCCACTACAGCCCAGGCTTATCGTGATTTTTTGTCGCATAATTGTTTGACCGAACGCATCGAAATAGCCTTGGCCAAGCTGGATGCAAGCGACGTAATCAAATTAGCCGAGACCGGAAAAATCATTCGACAATGGTTACTCGATGCGCCATTTCAACCGCAACTAGAACAGGCCATCGATTCTGCTTATTGCAAGATGGAAAAAAAATGCGGGGATGGGGTTACTCTTGCCGTACGCTCATCGGCAACGGCGGAAGACTTGCCTGAAGCCTCATTTGCCGGGCAACAAGAAACCTTTCTCAATATTCACGGCTTGGAAAATACCAAACACGCCATCAAGGCGGTTTTTGCTTCGCTCTACAATGACCGAGCCATTGCGTACCGCGCCCACCACGGTTTTGAAAATTCTATGCTTGCTTTGTCGGCCGGTGTGCAGCGCATGGTGCGCAGCGACATCGGCGCTAGCGGTGTGATTTTCACGCTTGACACTGAATCGGGTTTTCAGGATGTCGTGTTCATTACCGCCTCCTATGGGTTAGGAGAAACGGTGGTTCAGGGTGCCGTTAACCCAGACGAGTTCTATGTCTACAAACCCGGTTTGTCGTGGGGGAAACAAGCCTTAGTGCGACGAAATTTGGGCAGTAAGGCAATCATGATGGTTTTTTCCGGCGCTCATGAAACGGGGAATTCAGTTCGCACAGTGGAAGTGCCAGCCCAGGATCGGCTGCGCTTCTCCCTAAACGAAGCAGAAGTGGAGGAATTGGCCCGATATGCGGTTGCTATCGAGAAACACTATGGGCGGCCTATGGATATCGAATGGGGCCGCGACGGCGTAGACGGTAAGCTATATGTTTTGCAAGCGCGTCCAGAAACGGTAAAAGCCCATTCGAGCCTCACGACCCAGCGGCGCTACGTCCT
This sequence comes from Sulfuricellaceae bacterium, assembly GCA_019911985.1. Taxonomy (GTDB): domain Bacteria; phylum Pseudomonadota; class Gammaproteobacteria; order Burkholderiales; family UBA9220; genus JAIOJO01. The sequence continues at coordinate 1,081 of JAIOJO010000198.1, forward strand.
GAAAGAACGTTCCGACGTGTTGATCTCAGGACGAGCTATTGGCCAACGCATCGGCTCCGGTATCGTCAAGCTTATTCTGGATGCCAACGAAATGTCGCGAGTGAATGTTGGCGATGTTTTGGTTACCGATATGACAGATCCAGATTGGGAACCCATCATGAAACGCGCAGCCGCTATCGTAACCAATCGAGGTGGGCGCACATGCCACGCGGCGATTATTGCACGAGAGTTGGGTATTCCAGCCGTAGTGGGTTGTGGTAATGCGACCAAGGTGCTTGAAAATGGCAGCACCGTTACGGTGTCTTGCGCCGAGGGAGAAGAAGGGAATATTTACCGCGGCCAACTCAATTTCGATGTGGTCGAAGTGGCCCTGGATAAAATGCCGGAGCTTCCGGTGAAACTCATGATGAATGTGGGAAACCCGGAAATGGCTTTTGGCTTCCGCAATTATCCCAATGCCGGAATCGGTCTGGCACGCATTGAGTTTATCATCAGCCGAATGATTGGAATTCATCCGAGAGCCATCCTGGAGTTCGGGAAACTCCCTGATGACATGCAACGCGTAATCGCGGAACGCACGTGTGCTTATGGCACGCCTGTGGATTTTTATGTGGGCAAATTGGCAGAGGGCGTCGCAACCTTGGCTGCAGCTTTCTGGCCAAAACCTGTGATCGTACGTTTATCCGATTTTAAGTCTAACGAATATGCAAATTTGATTGGGGGAAACTTTTACGAACCCCATGAAGAGAATCCTATGCTGGGTTTCCGCGGTGCAGCGCGCTATATCGCACCAGAGTTTCGTGACTGCTTTGAACTGGAATGCCGCGCTATTCGAAAAGTCCGTGAGGATATGGGATTCACCAATGTAGAAGTAATGATTCCTTTCGTGCGCACGCTTGAAGAGGCGGCCAAGGTGGTCAACTTGTTAGCGAAAAATGGGTTAGAACGAGGTACAAACGGATTGCGATTGATTATGATGTGCGAAATTCCGTCCAATGTTTTATTGGCGCAAGAATTTCTGGAATATTTCGACGGCTTTTCGATCGGATCCAATGACCTTACCCAGTTGACACTGGGACTAGATCGGGACTCAAGTTTGGTGGCAGGTGAATTCGACGAGAGAAACCCCGCAGTAAAGAGCTTACTTCACCAAGCGATCCAAACTTGCTTGAGCCGAGGTAAATATGTCGGTATTTGCGGCCAAGGGCCGTCAGACCACCCTGACTTGGCGCAGTGGCTGGTTGCGGAGGGTATAGAAAGTTTATCTTTGAATCCTGATACCGTAATAGAT
>JAIOJO010000199.1 GCA_019911985.1 Sulfuricellaceae bacterium
GCTTTACGGGCTGCAACGGGGATTTGAGGGATAGGTGATGCAGGACATTCTTTTTGGAATTACCGCGCTGTTGGTGCTGTTCGCATTTGTTTGGATGGCCTTCAAGGTTTTTAGATTTACCCAGGCGCAGCATGAGTTTCCCGACCACATCGGGCAGTTGCTGGAGGAAAAGCATCGCGCCATGCTAAGCGATCTGCACGACGGCCTGACCAAGCAAGGCGACCGGCTCAATATGGCCTTGGCGGATACCACAGAGCGCTTGCGCAACGTTATTACGCTGGAACTCAAGCTGACGCGCGAGTCGATCCAGGCTTCGCAACTGGCGCAGGCGGAAAATCTGGCAAAGAATCGCGAAGCCGTGGCTAAGCACTTGTCGGAACTTTCCTCCGCGCTGCAGAGCAAACTCGATACCATCCATACCGAAATTATCACCAAGACCTTAGAGTCCTTGGCCGAACAAGGCCGTGCGGAACAGGAATTGTTCCTGAACACGATGCATGCGACGACCCAGCAATTGACCTCCAATATTGAAGCCTTGACGTCGCGCGTCGATGTCCGCTTGGAGCAAATCAGCGGCAAGGTAACGGAGCGCCTGGAGGAGGGCTTCAAGAAAACCAACGAAACCTTTGCCAATGTGATGGCTAGACTGGCGACCATAGACGAGGCGCAGAAGAAAATCGACGGCCTGACGACCAATGTGGTCAGCTTGCAGGAGTTGCTCGGAGACAAGCGTTCGCGCGGCGCTTTTGGCGAAGTGCAATTGGAGTCCCTGGTGCGCAACGTAATGCCGCAGCAGGCTTACGCAATGCAGCATACTTTAAGCAACGGGAGCCGGGCCGACTGTGTTTTATTTTTGCCGGAACCGACTGGAACCGTGGCGGTGGATTCCAAGTTTCCGCTGGAAAACTACCATCGCATGTTCGCTAGCGGTTTGGCCGAATCGGACCGGGTTCAGGCGCAAAAGCTATTCAAGTCCGATGTTAAAAAACATGTGGATGCTATCGGCGACAAATACATCATCCCAAACGAAACGAGCGACGGTGCGGTGATGTTCATTCCGGCCGAAGCGGTGTTTGCCGAGATACATGCCTATCACCAGGAGGTGGTGGAGTATGCGATGCAGAAGCGGGTCTGGATTGTTTCGCCCACGACCATGATGGCGGTGCTGAATACGGCACGGGCGGTAATCAAGGATGTGGAAACACGCAAGCAAGTGCATATTATCAAGGATTCCTTGAGTAAGCTGGGTAAGGAGTTTGGCCGTTTCGATGTGCGCATGAAGAAGCTGGCGGATCATATCCGCTTGGCGCACCAGGATGCGGAGGATGTGCAGGTTACCAGCCAGAAAATCAGCCGTCATTTTGCCCAGATCGAGAATGTGGAAATCGATGAGGCGGCTCCGCAAATTGAGGAAATCCTACCGCTGGAGGAGGGGCTGTGAAACGCTTGGGCCGCATTCTCTCAACCGTCTATCGGGGCTATGGATTTTTCGGTTTTTGCCGGCCCTGTCCTGTTCGGCCTGTTTTATTGAGTGGCTAAAGTGCTTACGCAACATCGAGTCACGATTGGTTTCGGTATCGTCCTATTGCTGATGATGGCCGTGGGAGCTATCGGGCTGGGCCGCATGGCGGAGATCAACCGGCAGATGGAGCGCATCGTGTTTATTCAGGGCGCTCAAAGCGAGTTGATTGTGAAAATGCGTGACATTGTCCGCGAACGCGTGGCTATTTTGCAGGCTTTGCTGCTGTCTAAGGATGCTTTCGAGCGGGATGCCCTGCTGGTGTCGCTGGATCGCACGGCAGGTGAATTTGTGCAAGCGCGGGACGAATACCGGAAAATCGTGGCGTCTCCGCCCGACCAGGCTTTGCTAAGGGAGATGCTGCTCAGGGTGAGCGGCTATGAGAAGAAAGTCTTGGTTTTTAGCGACGAGGTAAGGGAGGGGCGATTCGGGCAAGCCGAAGTGATCCTTTCAAGCCAAATATTGCCCTCTTTGAATGGATTGCTGGAGAAATTCCGGCTTATGTTGGATAACAGGAATAGCGCCTTGCAAGACGCTATTCAAGAGGCCCACCAGACTTATCGTATGGCCGTGGAATCCATGGTTCTACTAGGCCTGCTCGGCGTTATTTTCGGTGGAGTAACGGCTGTATATGTGGTACGCAAGACAGCGCGTGCCGAGCGCGATTTGTTCCAGCAAAGAGACCGTGCGGAGGTGACCCTGTACTCCATTGCCGATGCCGTCGTGACAACCGATATTCATGGCCGCGTGGAGCATATGAACCCAATAGCGGAATCGCTTTGCGGTTGGACGCTTGCCCAGGCGCGTAACCATGATCTGCGCTCGGTCTTTCGGGTGATCGACGAACTGACTCGCCAAGCTTTGAATCACCCGGCTTATGGGATGGCGCTGGACAGCCATGCTGTCGGTATAAGCAGCCATACATTATTGCTCAGCAGGGACGGCAGGGAGTTGGCCATCGAAGATTCGGTTGCGCCTATTCACGATGGAAACGGCATGGCAGTAGGCCTTGTTCTGGTTTTTCGCGATGTGACCGAGTCACGCTCACAAGCGCGTCAGTTGTTGTGGCAAGCGAGTCACGATCCTCTAACCGGCTTGACAAATCGGCGTGAGTTTGAGGTGCGGCTAAAGCATTTGCTGGAGAGCGCCCGCGATGGGGACGCGGTACATGCTTTGTTGTATATGGATCTCGACCAATTCAAGCTAGTCAACGATACCTGCGGACATACTGCAGGAGATGAGTTGCTGCGGGAGTTGACGGTGCTGTTGCAAGTGTCGTTGCAGGCGACGCCAGCTACGTTGGCGCGTTTGGGTGGAGACGAGTTCGGCATTTTATTAGAGTGCAGCCCGCTGGATGAGGCGTATTCGGTGGCGGCTGGCTTATTGGAAACGGTACAAGGCTTCCGTTTTGTTTGGGACGATAAAAGCTTTTTCATCGGGGCTAGCATCGGGATGGTGGCGGTCGACAAGCATAGCCGCGATATCGG
>JAIOJO010000200.1 GCA_019911985.1 Sulfuricellaceae bacterium
AAATTAATCAAGCTTGCTCTCATTATGGAGCAAGACCATATAAGCGCCGCCGTTTGGGAATTCGGGCTGAAGGGATGGAAAATATCCCGCTCCGAACGCGTCGCGCTGCCGACCGCCGATCCTCTGGCGGAACAGGTTTTGGCTGCGATCCGTCCCTTGGTCGTCAGTTGGGGCATCGCGCCCGATACCCCCGTGATGGCCGTCGTTCCGGCCGGCGTGGGAGGGGTCTTGTCGTTTACCTTTGCCAAGTCGGCGCGGAAAGACTTGGATGCCTTGCTGGACTTCGAATTGACCAAGGCATTGCCGTTTTCCCTGAAGGAAATCGAACGCGGTTCCCATGCCGCCACGGTCGGGGAACATCTGAATGTCGGCGTGGTATGGTTGCCGCGGCTATGGGCGGTCGAACTGAAAAACGCCTTGGCCCGAGCCGGCTTGCGGCTATCCGAATTGTTTCATCGCGCCCAATTGATAGGTGTGGCATTGGGGCGGGAACAGGCCGCTGCGCCGTGGGGCTGCGTCGAACAGAATGGGCCGGCCGTCCACTTCCATTATTTCCGCTCCGGGATGTTTCCGGATCGCTCCCGCTGCCTATGCCAAGCCGAAGACGCCACGCTAGGACGGGAATTCGAACTCGAATGGGTTGCGCTGGATAGTGCCGGCATGTCGCCGTCGCCGGTGTATTTGCTGGGCGTGGAACCCGCGCTTCGCGAGACGCTGGAAAACCCCCATATTGGCCAATTGCAAGTCCGGGACGCCAAACCCGATTTGCCCGAGCTCCTGCTTTCCTTGTGGAATGGCGGCGGTAAAGGCGTATGGCTGATGCCGGATAAAGGAGAAATGACGGCTAAACTGACGCCCTATTTAATCGGCTTGGCCGCCCTCGGCGTGCTCGCCTCCGCGGCGGCCTGGTGGGTCAGTTCGCAGCAGGGAGAGGCGGTTGTTGCGCTGGAAGACGAGATTAAGCACCTCAAGCCGCGCTATCTGAAAGCCGTGGCCTTAGAGCGCGAAGTGGTCGCGGCGCAACAAGAGATCGACGGCATCGGGGCCGCCGTCGATGGGCCCAGCCCCTTGGAGCCGTTTTACGAGATTTTCAAGGCATTGCCGGAAACCGCTTGGCTGCTGTCCTTCAATTATGCGCAGGATCAAATTTCCATCGAGGGATATGGCGTCGAGGATAAGGCCTTGAGCGAAAAATTAAGCCGTAGCGGACAATTTAAGGATATTGCACCGGTCGAGCCGCAATTGGCGAAAAACGCCGAGGCGGTGCCTTTCGCGCTGAAAATGAAATGGTCTAAGAGCGCCAAGCCGTCCCCGGCCAAAGCCGCTGCACCCGCGGCGGGACAAAGCGCGCCGCCCGTTTCTTCAACTCCCCCGGCAAAGCCGAGTCCGTCTTCTTCCGCGGCTAATCCGGGGTCTCTCAAATGAAGCGCATTGCTCAGCTTATGGAGCGGGCGGGCCAGCGGTTTTTGGCTATTTTCGGCTGGCAGCCGTTAGGGATCGTATTGGCGGTGTTTTTGGTTTTCGCTTTGGTGGCAGACCATTTCATGACCGATTATTGGACCTTGTCGGATCAAGCGGCGGCTTTGGAGAAAAAAGCCCGCGACATGAAGCGCAAAGCGGGCATGCAAAAAATGTTGGAGGCGAGCCTCAAGGAAAAGCAGTCCCTGCTCGATAAACAGCGAGAACGCGGCTTTTACGCTGCCACGCCCGATTTGGCCGGCCCGCTGTTCTTGACCGAGGCGCAAAACCTGGTGCAGGCTGCGCGCGCGCAGGCAAAAGGCGGAACGGTGTTGCCGTCCCGCCCGGAGAACGGATTGGTAGTGCTGCAGGTCGAAGACAGCTTCGAGGCGCTGACCCAGCAATTCGTCGGGGTGCTGGAAGGCATCGCGAATTCGGCGAAGGGAATGAAGATACTGAAGCTCAAGGTCAGCGTGCAGACCCCTGAAACGCCCGCTTTGCTTACGGGGGCGATGACGCTGCAGAGTTTTTATGTCGAGCCGGTAAAAGGCGATAAATCCGGCGGGGCGTTTCCCCCTCTAGGCGGATCGAAGTAAAATCAGTGACAAAAAGTAAGATACTCCCCTCTCCCACACGTGGGAGAGGGGCTGGGGGAGAGGGTAGATGCTGGCTAATGCCAAAGCTTTGCGCCGTAACCAGACGGAGGCCGAGCAAAGGCTGTGGTATCACCTGCGGGCGCATCGCTTCATGGGTTTTAAATTTAAGCGGCAAAAGCCAATGGGCCGCTACATAGTAGATTTTGTGTGTTCTGAGCGCCGGCTGATTATTGAGCTAGACGGCGGCCAACATGCCGAACAGGTGCGCTATGACCGGCAACGGGATGCGTGGTTGCGCAGCCAGGGTTATACGGTGCTGCGTTTTTGGAACAATGACGTGATGCAAGGTTTGGAGAGTGTGTTGGAGCAGATACGCGTTACCCTCTCCCCCAGCCCCTCCCCCGCAGGCGGGGGAGGGG
>JAIOJO010000201.1 GCA_019911985.1 Sulfuricellaceae bacterium
CACGGCGGCTTCCGCCACCAACGGATTAGCGGCCAGCGCGGATTCTATTTCCATGGTTCCAAGGCGGTGGCCTGACACGTTCAGCACATCGTCGATACGTCCCATAATCCAGAAGTAATCGTCCGTATCGCGGTTGGCCGAATCGCCGGCAAGATAATAGCCTCCGAGTTCCTCGGGGAAATAGGTTTTTTTGTAACGCTCCGGGTCGCCCCAAATCGTCCGCAACAAGGAGGGGAAGGGTCGCTTAATCACCAACATACCGCCCCTGCCCTGCTCCACCGCTTGCCCGGTTTCATCCACGATAGCCGCCATGATGCCCGGCAAAGGTAAGGTGCATGAACCCGGCTTAGTCGGGATCGCGCCCGGCAATGGCGCCAACATATTGCTGCCGGTTTCGGTTTGCCACCAAGTATCGACGATAGGGCAACGTTTCTGCCCAACCACTTCGTAATACCACATCCAAGCTTCAGGATTGATCGGTTCGCCCACGCTTCCCAGCAGGCGCAAGGAAGAAAGATTGAACTGCTTCGGCAAATCGGCGCCCAGTTTAATAAGGGAACGGATAGCGGTCGGCGCCGTATAAAAGGTGCTCACCCGGTGGTCTTGAATCACTTTCCAAAAGCGGCCGGCATCGGGATAGGTTGGAATGCCCTCGAAAATAAGCTCGGTCGCCCCCACCGCCAAGGGGCCATAAGCAACATACGTATGGCCGGTGATCCACCCCACGTCGGCGGTACACCAGTAAACATCGTCCGGTTTATAATCGAACACCCATTTCATGCTCAGAATAGCCCCGAGCAAATAGCCCGCCGAACTATGCTGTACCCCTTTAGGCCTTCCGGTGGAGCCGGAGGTGTAAAGGATGAACAAGGGGTCTTCGGCATTAATCCACACCGGTTCGCAGCTATCGGACATGCTATTGACCAGTTCGTGCCACCAAAGATCTCGATTGACTTCCCAATGGACGGCTCCCCCGGTACGCCGGTACACCACGACATGACTTACACTGTCGCAATTCCCCATCGCCAAGGCCTCGTCCACGGCCGCTTTCAAGGCCACAGCCTTGCCGCCGCGCAAACCCTCGTCGGCCGTTACCACGACCTTGGCCCCGGCATCGAGCACGCGCTCGTGCAAACTCTTGGCCGAAAATCCGCCAAACACCACGGAATGGATTGCGCCGATACGCGCACACGCTTGCATCGCCACCACCGCCTCGATGCACATCGGCATGTAGATTACGACGCGATCGCCCTTCGCCACCTTGAGAGCCTTCAGCGCATTGGCGAAGCGGCAAACG
>JAIOJO010000202.1 GCA_019911985.1 Sulfuricellaceae bacterium
ATGCAGGCCCGCCGCATCGCTGAAGGCCAGATCCCGAACCTCGACGGCGCCGCTTACGTGTTCCGGCAGCGCATTCCCGGCCCAGAACAGCACGCCGGACAGTGTACCCGCGGTGGGCACGGGCCAAGCGGCGGGCCACCACGGCGTCAAGCGCGACACCTCGGCGCGCGCCAGCGTCAGGCGGCTTTCCCAGCGCGCGTTGCACTGCTGCGATTCGAGCCGCCAGGTCTCGCCGCTGCCGGGGAACAAAACCAATTCGAGGCGCTGCGCGGCTTGCCGGTAGCTGAAATCGAAAGGAATGGCCCTGCCCAGGACGATGCGGCCGTGTTTGCACTGCAGCGTGTCGCCCGCCTGGAAGGCGCCGCAGTCCAGGCGGACATTGCGCCACGTCCGGCCTTGCACGGACAATTCGCCGACGCTGGCGCTCAGCGTATCGCCCTGCCAAGAGGCGCGAATGTTCCGCGCGTGGAATTGCGGCCCGTCCAGCGTATCGATATGCAGTGTGACTTGCGCGGCGGACGCAGGTAGCGCGAGGAACAACAGCAGCGCGATGCAGCCTCGCAAGAAATGCCGGCCGGACAAACTCAGGCGCGCTTTCAGGCCGGAAACACCCCGGTAGACAGGTAGCGGTCGCCCCGGTCGCAAACGATGGAGACGATGATCGCGTTTTCCACTTCCGCCGACAAGCGCAACGCGGCGGCCAGCGCGCCGCCGGACGAAACGCCGGCAAAAATGCCTTCTTCTCGCGCCAGGCGGCGGGTGGTTTCCTCGGCATCGGCCTGGGCGACTTCCATGATCCTGTCCACCCGGCTGAAATCGCATATTTTCGGCAAGTAGGCCGCCGGCCATTTGCGTATGCCGGGAATTTGTGCGCCATCCTCGGGCTGCACGCCGACGATCTGGATCGCCGGATTCATCTCCTTGAGATAGCGTGAACAGCCCATGATGGTGCCGGTGGTGCCCATGCTGCTGACGAAATGGGTAATCTGCCCCGCCGTATCGCGCCATATCTCCGGGCCGGTGCCTTCGTAATGCGCCAGCGGATTGTCCGGGTTGGAGAACTGGTCGAGGATCACCCCGCCGCGCTCTTCGCCCAGCCGCTTGGCGGTTTCGATAGCCTCCTCCATGCTGCCCGCACGGGAGGTCAGCACGATTTCGGCACCGAAAGCGCGCATCACCTGGCGGCGCTCCACGCTCATGTGCTCCGGCATCACCAGCACCATCTTGAAACCGCGCATCGCCGCCGCCATCGCCAAGGCGATGCCGGTGTTGCCGCTGGTGGCCTCGATCAGCGTGTCGCCCGGCTTGATGTCGCCGCGCGCCTCGGCCCGCGCGATCATCGACAAGGCCGGGCGATCCTTCACCGAACCCGCCGGATTATTGCCTTCCAGCTTGAGCAGGATAGTGTTCCCGGTTTTTCCCGGCATGCGCTTCAGCTTCACCAGCGGCGTGTTGCCGACAAAATCCTCTATGCTCTTGTACATCATGCTAATTTTCCTTTTCCGCGTCCTTGTCCATCGTCACCCGGTTGCCCCCTTCCCGCTTGCTGGCCTGCATCGCATCCCAGGCTTTCTGCAGCAAAAACTCGCCAGTTTCTCCCGGCTGCAGCATCGCGACACCGAAAGAAGCGGTAATCGGTTCGATCAAGGGCAAGAGTATCTGGCATTCGAGTTCCAAGCGCAGGCGCTCGGCGACAATCAGCGCCCCCATCGCATTCGTTTCGGGCAGCAGCACGGCGAATTCCTCGCCGCCATAGCGTGTCGGCACATCCAGGGAACGGGTGGCCTGGCGCAGCAGCGTGGCGATGTGCTGCAAGACTTCGTCGCCGGCGGCCCGGCCATAGCTATCGTTCACCGCGGCAAAGCCGTCGATATCCAGCATCACCAAAGCCAGCGGACGGTGGTAGCGCTGCCAGCGCAATACTTCCTCCCCCAAGCGGCTGACCAATTGCGGGCGGTTGGCCAGGCCGGTCAAGCTATCGAGCCGCGCCGTCTCGGCCAACTGCTGTTTCAAACGCCGGACTTCGCGCTGCAGGTATTCCCGTCCGCCCACGGTATCCGCCTCGGACACCAAAATCCAGCGGTCTGGATGCAGTTCGCTGCGGTGCAAACAGCCGCTCAGAACATGGCTGCGCCCTGCTCCGTCGCCAACCGCCAGCGGCCCCCGGTATAAAACGCCGTCCGGCGCGGCGCTTTCGGCCGTTGTAACATAGCCGAAATTCGGAGCGAGCAGGTATCCGTCCACCAAGGGCTGGCCGCCCAAGACCTCGACAAAACCCCGGTTGCCCAACAAAACCCGCCCCTCGCTGTCCAACACCGCCACCGCAAAAGCCTGCGTGGCCAGCAGCCAAGAGGGAAGGAGAGCATCCGTAAGCAAGCGCTTCAACGTCCGTTATGAGTGGAGCGGAAGGCCGGGCGCCGAGGGCCGAGGCCGTCCACGCCGCAAGGCCGACGATAGAAATCGGGAGGGGGCAAACGCCCCCTCCCGCATGCCAGGCTTAGCGGCGACAATTACTGAGCGCCGCCGCTCTTAGGAGAGCCGGTTTTCTTACCTTCCGCCTTTTTCTCCGCCTTGGCCGGAGCCGCACCGCCCACGCTGACCTCGGCGCGAATTTTCTTGAGTATGCCGGGACCGATGCCCTTGACCTTCTCCAAGTCGTCCACGCTCTTGAACGGGCCGTTCTTACTGCGGTAATCGACGATAGCCTTGGCTTTGGCCGGGCCTATGCCCTTTACCGTTTCCAGTTGGGCCTGGGTGGCGGTATTGACGTCGACGGCCGCCCATGCGGGCAGCGCGAACGAAAAAAAGACCAGTACCAGCAGCAGCAATTTTTTCATTTTATGGCGACTCCTCAATCGATAAAAGAACGAAAATAATAGCGCAAGCTTAGGCTATCCGCGAGTGAATAACGCAAGCTCGAAATAAGGCGTTGACCGAGTTTAGCGCTTTTTCGAGCCGTCGGCCGGACGCCCGGCGCGCGGAAATCACGATTGCACGCTCTCGCCCGCCGCGCCGCCGGGGCTTGCCCCAGGCTCAAGCGGGCGCTCCCGGCGCAAGGCTTGCACAATGCCTTGCAGGTAAGCGCTGCCGTGCCACGCTTCCAGATCGAGCGGCATCTTCAGGCGCCAGCAGGGATAAGCCGGTTCCACGGCACCCGGCAGATTCGGCTGCTCGCGCACGCCGAAACCGTCTTCCATCTGCACCAGCAGCAGCTTGGAAGGAGCGCGGGCCAGATAAGTGTAGACCGCCGCCGCCAACTCCGCCGTCATCTCCGGATAGGCCTCCGCATGCGAACTGCTGCCCGGCGGCAGCAGCTTCTCTTCGTCCAATGCCGCCAGCAACTGCGCGCGGTCGTCCGCACGCGCCGCCGCCTGCTGCTGGCTCACCGCCTCGCTGGGAAACATCCGCAACCGGTCGCGCAGGCCGATGTCTGACCCCTGCCAGAACCCGGCCAAAGTCGGCAAATCGTGCGTCGTGACCGCCGCCATGGCGCTCGCCGGATACGCCTGCGGCGGCTTCAAGCGGCCTCCGTCGCGGCGCTCGAAATACAGCAGCCGCGTCGACAGCACATTCATCGGCTGCAAGGCATGCCGCACCTCGTCCGGCACCGTGCCGAGATCCTCGCCCACCACCAGGCAGCGGTTGCGCTGGCTTTCCAGCGCCAGTATGCCCAGCAGGTCGTCGAAGGGATAAAGCACGTAAGCGCCTTCCGCGGCGGGCAGGCCGCGCACCACCCAAAACAGGCGGTGCAGGCCCATCACGTGGTCGATGCGCAACGCCCCGGCGTAGCGCATGTTGGCGCGCAGTAGCTCGATGTATGGCTCGTAGGCCGCGGCGTATAGCCGGTGCGGAATCCACGGCGGCAGGCCCCAGTCTTGCCCGATCCGGTTGATCTCGTCCGGCGGCGCGCCGGCGCTGGCGCCCAGCGCGTACAGCTCGCGCCGCGTCCAAGTGGCCGCGCCGCCTTCCGCCACGCCTATCGCCAAGTCCAGCATCACGCCGACGCCGAGGCCGAGGTCCTGGGA
>JAIOJO010000203.1 GCA_019911985.1 Sulfuricellaceae bacterium
TCGCGTAGAAGGGAACGCCGAAGGGCGCGCAGCGCTCCAGTTCTTTAGGAAGGTCGGGAATGTCCTTGAAACCGTAATGAATCAGGATGCGGCAAAAATGGTTCGGCAGCGGGTTTACCTCGACTCGCTCGGCTTCCGGGATATGGGGAATATCCTCCATGCGAACCGTCACCAAGGCGACATCTTGGTGCAGCACCTTATTGTGTTTCAGGTTATGCAACAAGGCACGGGGCACGGCCTTGGGGTTTCCCGACAGGAAAACCGCCGTTCCCGGAACCCGCGCGATAGAGTCGGCCGCCAGGCCCTGGAGGAAGGGTTCGAGGTCGATGTCTTCGCTTTCCAGGCGCGTCCGCAACAGTTGCCGGCCGCTTTTCCAGGTGCTCATCAGAATAAAAACGCCCAGCCCGAATACCAGCGGAAACCACCCGCCATCCTCGATTTTGATGGCGTTGGCGCCGAAAAAGGCAAGGTCTACCACGAGGAAAAAAGCGACCGGCAATCCGCTCTTGAGCAAGCTCCACCCCCACAGATGGCGCATGACGATGAAAGCGAGGACGGTGGTTATCATCATGGTGCCGGTCACGGCAATGCCATAGGCCGCCCCCAGGCTGGAGGAACTGCGGAACCCCAGAACCAGCGCCACTACGGCAACAAACAGCGCCCAATTGATTCCCGGTAAATAGACTTGGCCGATCTCTTGCTCCGAGGTGTGCTGAACCTCGATACGAGGCGAATAGCCCAACTGGATGGCCTCGCGGGTCATGGAAAAAGCGCCGGAAATAACCGCTTGCGACGCGATGACGGTGGCAACGGTAGACAAGGCCACCAGGGGATACAGCGCCCAGGGAGGCGCCAACAGATAAAACGGGTTCTGGATCGCCGCCGGATTATGGATCAGCAAGGCACCCTGGCCGAAATAATTCAGCACCAGCGCGGGCAATACCAGGCCGAACCAGGCAAGCCGGATCGGCTTGCGGCCGAAGTGCCCCATGTCGGCGTAGAGCGCCTCCGTCCCAGTCACCACCAGCACCACCCCACCTAAGGACAGGAAACCCAGCCATGGATCGGATAAAAAGAAAGCCAAACCCGCAGTCGGGTTCAGCGCCTTGATTATGCTCGGCTCGGCCAGCACATTGACTATGCCCAACAAGGCCAAAGTGCCGAACCACAGGCACATGACCGGTCCGAAAAGCGCGCCGATGCCGGCCGTTCCCTTGCGCTGGAAGGCAAAGAGGGCCGCCAGCACCGCAATGGTGAGTGGAATTACGTAGGACTTGAACACGGGGCTGGCAATTTCCAGCCCCTCCACGGCGGAGAGCACCGAAATAGCCGGGGTGATGACGCCGTCACCGTAGAACAGCGCCGTGCCGGCAATTCCCGCCAGCATGATCGCATGCGCGCGACGTCCCTGTAGATGGCGCAGCGCCAAGGCCATCAGCGCCATGATGCCGCCCTCGCCGCGATTGTCGGCGCGCATGATAAACGCGACGTATTTGACCGAAACCACGATCACCAGCGACCAAAAAACCAAGGACAGGATGCCGAGGATATTTGCCGGCGTCATCGGCACCGGATGCACCCCGGCGAACACTTCTTTCAAGGCGTACAGCGGACTGGTGCCGATGTCGCCATAGACGACGCCCAGGGCCGCCAGGGCGAGCGTCGGCAAGGAATCGCGTTGAGATGTTTGTTGTTTGCTCATGAATGCCTACTTTACTTAAAGGATGTTAGAAGCTGTTTTAATAAATCCTGAGCCCGCGTTGAGGCGCTAAGCCCGTGAGGGCTAGGCGCGGCGAGCGCCGTTTGGTTATTCCAAATCAGCAAGCCGTAACGACGCCCTCGCGGGCTTAGCGCCTCAACCCTCCGGGCCGGCGGCAAGCGGGCTCCAGGGCTTTGTTGCGGGCCGCTTGTTTGGAATAACCAAACCGCGCGACACGCGTCGCGCCCTAAAACCCGCTTGCCGCAGGCGCGGGTTCAGGATTTATTAAAACAGCTTCTTACGGTTGGAACCGGTAACCGACGCCGGTTTCGGTCAAGATATGTTTCGGCTGGGCCGGGTCTAGCTCCAATTTCTGGCGCAGATGGCCGACGTAAATACGCAAGTAGTGGTTGCTCTCGACAAAAGCCGGCCCCCACACTTCGCGCAACAGATAGCGATGGGTCAGCACCTTGCCGGGCTTGGCGATCAACAGGCCGAGCAAACGGTATTCGATCTGCGTCAGGTGCACCGGCTCGCCGTCGCGGCTCACCGCGCGCCGGGAAAGATCCACCTGAACGCCGCCGAAGAAAACGACAGGGCCGTTTTCGCCGCTCTTCCCCTGCCGCCGCAAAAGCGCGCGCACCCGGGCCTGCATTTCGCCCACGCCGAAGGGCTTGGCGAGATAATCGTCCGCCCCCGCGTCGAGCGCGACGATTTTGTCGTCTTCGGCGGAACGTGCCGACAGGATCAGTACAGGAGCATCGGACCAGCCGCGCAGATCGCGGATGAACTCGACGCCGTCCAGATCGGGAAGACCTAGATCGAGAATGACCAGGTCGGGCTTGCGGATTCCCGCCTCGGCCAGTCCTTGCTTGCCGGTCTCCGCCTCGAAGACCCGGCAGCCGTCGGCTTCGAGCGCGGAACGGACGAAACGGCGGATTTGCCTTTCGTCTTCGACGACAACGATGTTCGGGGCGATTGCGCTCACGACAGGTGCTCCTCCTCGTCTTCCGCCTCGATCGCCGGCGGGCTGCCGATGGGCAGCACGAACTTCACGCAGGCGCCGCCCTCCGGGCGGTTGGCCGCAGCGATAGTCCCGCCGTGCGCTTCGACAATCGCCCGGCAAATCGCCAGCCCCAAGCCGACGCCGGGCGTTGCCGATTCGGGAAGCCCGCGCGTGAACATTTCGAACGACGCAACCTCCTTGCCGGGCGGAAACCCCGGCCCATGATCGCACACGGACACTTCGGCCTGCCCGCCGGCCATCCCCCCGGAAATTTCAATAACCGAGCCGGATGGCGCGTATTTGGCGGCGTTTTCCAGCAGGTTGCAGAAGACCCGTTCCATCAAAACCGCGTCGAACGCCAGCAAGGGCAAATCCTGCGCCAGCGAAACCCGGATTTCGTGCTGTGCCAAGCTGCCCCCCAGCAACTGGATACTGGCGCCGATCACCTCTTCGACGGGCTGCCATTCCTTGCGCAGATTGACGTGGCCGGCATGAAGCCGGGCCATATCCAGCAGATTCTCGAACAGGCGGTTCAGCCGCAGCGCCTGCTCGCGGATCGCCGCGGCGGTTTCCAAAGTCTCGTCCGGCAATGGCGTCTTTGTCAGCGCCAGCGAGTCGGCCAAGCCCACGAGTACCGTCAGCGGCGTGCGCAAATCGTGGGACAGCGCGGAAAGGATCGAACTGCGCAGCCGCTCGGACACGATTTGGACTTGGCTGGCCTGGGCAACCTCAACGTAATGCAAGCGCTCCACGGCAATGGCCACCAAGGAGGCGACCGTCGCCAGCAGCGGCTCTTGTTCCTTCACCGCAGCCGGGTTTTGACCGCTGGGGATGAACACGATCACGCCGCGCACTTTCATCGGCGCCTTCAGGGGAAAATAGCCCGCGCCGTAACCCCGCCCGGAAATCGAGCCGTCTTCGACCGGCTCGCCCGTCCCGTAGGCATCGAGCACGAATTGCGGTTCGATCCATGCCGGGTAGTCCTGTTGTTGAGCCATCGGCTTTAACTCGCCTTGCGCATCGGGCAAAAGCAAAACCATATCGAGATTGAAACCCTTGAGCAGGAAACCGCCGACAATCCCGGAAACCTGGGCGAGCGTAAGCGCCCCGGCGAGATCACGCGCCATTTCGTACAGCGCCCGCGTGCGTTGTTCCTTGAGAGAGGCCAGTTCGGCCTGGCGCAGCAAACCGGCCGCAAGCTGGCCGGTGACCAAGGCTACCGCCAGCATCACAACGAAGGTCACGCCGTATTGCGCGTCGTTTATCGAGAAGGAGAGCCGCGGCGGGACAAAGAAGAAATCGAACAGCGCCACGCTGAGAAACGCGGCCAATACCGCCGGTCCGCGGCCATGGCGCACCGCCACCACCAGCACGGTCAGCAAGAACAGCATCACGATGTTCGTCAGATCGAGGTAGCGGCTGAGCGGCGCGGCGACCGCCGCCGTGAGCGCGCAAGCCAGCAACGCCCAGCCATAGCCGCCTTTCGCCACGGCCACGCGGTGTATTTCAGCGGTATTCATTCAACGCGGCGCCTTCGTCATATAGAACAGGATAGGCCGCTTAGCGCGGCCCAGGTAAATGCAGCGGAAATGGTGGCACACACGGAATAAAAAAAGTGTAAAAATTCAGCGCAAGCGGCGCGGGTCAATGCCGGATACGGCCCGCCAATTCGGCGTGTCCCGTTGTCAACGCCTGTTCGGCATCGACCGGGTCGAATACGTAGTGCTTATTGCAAAACTCGCAATCCACTTCTATCGCGCCTTGGCCGTCCAGCAAAAATTTCACCTCGTCCCGGCCGATCAGGCGCAGCATGGCCGCCACGCGCTCGCGCGAGCAGCCGCAGTGGAAAAACACCGGCATGGCGTCGAACAAGCGAATATCTTCCTGATGGAACAAACGCCGGACTATCTGCCGGGGCGGCAAGCCCAGCAATTCCTTGCGGTTCAGCGTGGCCGCCAAAAGTCCCGCCCGCCGCCACGCATCGCCGTCATCGCCCATCTCGCCCGGCAATCGCTGCAACAATAGGCCGCCGGCGTGTTCGTCGTCGGCCTCCAGCCATAAACGGGTTTCCAATTGCTCAGATCGGGTCATGTAATTTTCCAGCGCCTGCGCCACGCTGTCGCCCTCCACCTCGACGATGCCTTGGTATGGATTGCCGCCGTCCTTGGGTTCGATGGTAATGGAGAAGGTCCCAGTCCCCAGCATGGCCGGCAAGGGCGCCTGTTCGACATCGCCCTCCCAATGCGCCATGGCGCGCACCGTCAGGTCGCTGCCGCACTCCACCACCAACAGACGCAGCGGCCCCTTGCCTTGCATCTGCAGCACCAGCCGGCCGGAAAACTTCAGCGTCGCCGCCAGCAGCACGGAAGCCGCCAGCAGTTCGCCCAGCAAGCGGCGCAGCGCGGGCGGATATTCCCGCCGCTCCAGTACCGCCTTCCAGCTCGCGCCGAGCTGGACAATTTCACCGCGTAGCGGTGCCTGCTCGAACATAAAACGCTGCAGGCTATCGTGTTCATTCATCCTAGAAACCTCGTAGCGGGCCCACCGATCGGGCAAGCCGGCAAATATCGAAAAAATGTTTTTGAATCCAATGAAAAATCCCCATCCGAGCGGTCAACTGATGTTTCTAGCCCGGATATTTCATAAATTCGCGTGATGATCGCGCAGTATTTTGATTGATAGGGAAGTTTTGAGAAAGAGTGTCGTAGTCATTCATACGACCGACTGAACAAAATCTTTCATATCAATCAAAAGACCAGCGAGGGCGCGCG
>JAIOJO010000204.1 GCA_019911985.1 Sulfuricellaceae bacterium
TCCCGAAACCCCGATCGGACATGATCCTGTGGCGCGAAAAGCTGTTTGTCGCGCTATTCCGCAATGCCGGCAGCGTGGCCAGCTTTTTCAATATCCCGCCGAATCGCGTGGTGGAGATGGGTACCCAGGTGGTGTTGTGAGCGGCGGCAAGCCGATGGTGGTGGTTTGATCGGCTGCGGAATCATGCTTAAATGGCGGCCATGGACGACAGCCTCGAACAGGACAAAATACGCATCGACAAATGGCTATGGGCGGCGCGTTTTTTCAAGACGCGCTCCCTTGCCGCCGATGCGGTGGACAGCGGCAAGGCGCTGCTGAACGGCGCTCGCGTCAAACCGGCCAAAACCGTGGCCGTGGGCGATGAACTGAGCGTCCGTATCGGCCCATTCCAATACCAGGTGGCGGTGCTCGCCCTCTCGGGCAAGCGCGGCCCGGCGCCCGAGGCACGGAAGCTTTACCGGGAAACGGATCTGAGCCTGCAACAGCGCACAGCCTTGGCCGCCGACTTGAAGGCTCAGCCGGAGCCCATCCACAAGGGTAGGCCCACCAAGCGGGATAGGCGGGTGACCGAACGGTTCCGGGGCGGAGGCTGAGGCAGGCTTAGGCGTGAGTTTTTCCGGCCCCGTTTCCGCTATTCGGGAGATTTGAAAAAACTAGAAAAATGGACTAAGGCGGTCTATCCTGAATGTGATGGTGAAGGAGAGAAACCATGCTGTCATCCATTTCTAGCACCTACGGGGGGCTTTATAACTATGCCGGTTTGTATGGCACGAGTCCGCTGTCGTCCGTCTATGCGGCTAGCGGACAATCCGGGTTCGGCGCGGCGGCGCCCTCGCTCTACAATTTGGGCCAGCAGGCGGAAAGCTACCAGGTCAAACTATCCGGTTACGGCCAGTTGCGCTCCGCGGCCGATACGCTCAACGCGGCGCTGGATAAGCTGAAAACCAATGCCGGCGTTGCACCGTATAAGGCGACGTCCAGTTCGGAGGCGGTTCTGACCGCGACGGCTTCCGCCGGCGTGGCGAGTGCAGGCACTTACTCGGTGGCTGTAAGCCAATTGGCCACGGCGCAAACGCTAACCAGCGCGCCCGTCGCCGATACCGATTCCACCGTCGTCGGGAGCGGTTCGCTGACGTTCAGAGCGGGGTCTTACAATTCCAGCCAGAATTCTTTTTCGCCCGGTACCTCCCCCGACGTGACGGTCAATATCGCGACCGGCAACGGTACGCTGGGCGGCATTGCCAGCGCCATCAACAATGCCAAAGCAGGGGTCAAGGCTACGATAGTTCAGGCGCAGGGCGGCGGCTACCAATTGCAGCTGACGGCGAGCAATACCGGAACCGACAATACCGTCAAAATTACGGCTAAGGATGCTTCCGGTAATCTGCTCTTGACCAATGCTGGCTTGGGCCAGCTTTCGTTTGACCCGACCGTGACGGCGGCTAACGGCAAAAACCTCAGCGAAACGGCTGCGCAGAATGCGTTGCTGACGGTGGACGGCAAGCCGATTATCAGCCAGAGCAACGCGGTGAGCTACGGTATCGATGGTGTCACGCTGAATCTTGCCGCTACGGGTACGAGCGCCGTGCAGGTGGGCGTTAACCGCGATGCAACGGCGTTTTCCGCGTCGGTTAAAGGATTCGTCGATGCCTACAACAGTTTCCAAAAATCCGTGTCAGACCTGTCCAATGTCACGTCTACCAGCGCCAACCCCCCTTTGCCGAACGACGCGCTGACGGCCCAGCTCGGGAAAAGCGTAAGCGAGGCCGTGAAGCGGGCTGCGGCGGGTTTCGGCAATGCCCGGTTGAGTTTTGCCGATTTGGGCGTGGTGCGCCAAACCGACGGTAGCTTGACGCTGGATAGCAGCAAATTGCAGAGCGCGTTCAGTGCCAACCCGGATAGCGCAACGGCCTTGGTGTCTTCCGCGGCTAATAAATTATCGTCTGTTTTGGCGAGCAACACGGCCAGCACGAGCGCGTTGCAATATACGACCCAGGCTCTTCAACGCTCGATTCAGAGCGTCAATACGAACAAGTCCGTGCTGCAGAATTACAGTAGCCCATCGAGCTTTTTTGGCCAGCCCTTCCAGTATTCGCAGTTCAGTTATTTGCTTTCCAGCATCGCGCTGAACGGCGTCCAGCGTTACTCGCAAGTTTCCAAATTGTAGGTCATAACCCTATTGATGTGTAGGCTAAAGCCTTATACTGAGATAGGGAAAAAACGGGGTAAATAATTAGGGTTATGGCCGCTGGCGAAGGGGCCTGCAGCGGCCTAGAATGGTTACGCGTCTAGGGGTCGGGGCGTTTGGGCGGAAAATTGCAGAAAGGATAGGGGCATGGGCTTGTTCGACAGTATCGAGATGGATAAGGAATTGAAGCGGGTTATTCGGCACATGGGCCGGGTTGAGGAATACCGGGATACCTTGCAAAGCCTGCAAGGCGTTTGGGATAACCTGACTTTGCTCGGCCAGTTGTCCGGCACCGGGGCTGACATGAGTTCCACCCGGCAAGGGTTTAACCAGTTGACGCTGGATTTGCTGAATAACTTGGGCAACGAGACGCTCAAGAAAACCGTGCTGGAAATGAAATCCAAAGCCCAGGTGGCGGTGGATATCATGATCCGCAACTTGTTCGAGCGCACCGCCGACATCGGTTTTCTTGCCACGGACGACGATATTCGCGAATATGCCGCTCGCGCGCCGGACTATTTGCGCAAAATACGCCAAGGTTTCGGTAGCGAGAAAGAACGTATGCAGGAGGAACTCGACGGCTTGACGGTTCGGCTGCAGCAACGCTTCAAGGAATACGTCCAGAAATACTCGGTCTATAACAATATCATTTTGCTCGATTGCGAAGGCAATGTGCTGATCCAGCTCGACCCGGACAATCCGGTGGAGCGGTCGGGCGACGCCTTGATCGATGAATCCCTCACCAGTTCGCGCGAATACGTGGAGACTTTCCGGCACTCGGACTTGGTGCCGGGCGAGGCGTCCAGCCTGATCTATTCCTTCCGCGTTACGCCGGATGCGGACGATACGCCGCTCGGCGTGCTTTGCCTGTGTTTCCGTTTCGCCAACGAAACGGCGGGGATTTTCGAGAATCTGGAAGAAGACGAGGATTGGAGCGTTATTACGCTGCTGGACAAGGCGGGACGAGTAATCGCCAGCAGCGATGCATGGCATATCCCGATCGGCGCGGGCATGGAACGGGTATTGGACGCGGACTATCGCGTGGTGCGCTTCGCCGGGCGGGAATACCTCGCAACGACCCGCCCCACGCAAGGCTATCAGGGCTATGCCGGTTTGGGCTGGTACGGCCACGTCATGGTTCCGCTGGAACATGCCTTCGGCAAGGACGCGTCCGACCGCTTGGGCCGGGTGGCGGCGGATACGCTGGATGAGGTTATGCGCAACCCGTCCTTGTTTTCCGAGGAATTGCGCACCATCCCGCTGCAGGCGGAGCGTATCCAAAGCGAGCTCAATCGCTCGGTATGGAATGGCAACGTGCGCCAAAGCAGCGACAAAAAGGCGCTCAATCCGGCCTTTTCGAAAATTTTGTTATGGGAAATCAGCAATACCGGCCTGCGCACGAAGGACGTGTTCGAACGCTCCATCGGCAACCTGAATCAAACCGTCGTGTCGGCCATCCTGCAAGACAGCCAGTTCCTGGCTTCCTTGGCTATCGACATCATGGATCGCAACCTTTACGAGCGCGCCAACGATTGCCGCTGGTGGGCGCTGCGCTCGCATTTTCGTGAACTCTTGAGCCGGGAGACGCTGGGGGCCGAGGAAATTCAGGCCATGCGCGCTATTTTGACGCGCATCAACAGCCTCTATACCGTTTATGCCAATTTGGTGCTGTTCGACCGCCAGGGCCGCGTTCTGGCTGTGTCCAACCCCGATTACCAGGACTATTGCGGGCGCACCTTGAGCGACGAATGGGTGCGGGAAACGCTGAGCCTGAAGAATTCCCAGAGTTATATCGTTTCCGCTTTTGAAACGTCTCCCTTGTATAAAAATCGCCACACTTATATTTACGGCGCGGCCGTGCACGGCGAAAACCATCAAGTGGTGGGCGGCTTGCCCTCGGGTGGTGTGGTCGGGGGGATCGGCATCGTTTTCGATTCCGAGCCGCAGTTTGCGGCGATGTTGACGGATGCGTTGCCGCGCAACGAAAAGGGGGAGATTGTTCCGGGCAGTTTTGCGGTTTTCGCCGACCGCGAGCGGCGGGTGATCGCCTCGACCAACAGCGCAATACAATCCGGCAGCCGCCTCGATCTGGATAGCCAGTTTTTCTCCCTGTCCAAGGGGGCGAGCATCTCCAATATCGTCGAGCTGGACGGCCTGTATTACGCCGTGGGATCGCGCGCATCCGCGGGTTATCGCGAATATAAAAACGATCTGGATAGCTACCGCAACGACGTCGCTGCGCTGATATTCGTGCCGCTGTGCCCGAGCAACGCGGAGCAAGCCAAAGCGCGGCAGGTGGCCAAAGCGCGCCAGCAAATCCAAATCGGGCGTTCGTCGGAGTTTGGCGACACGGTGGAAATCGCCACTTTTTACGTGGGGGGGAACTGGTTTGGATTTTATTCGGAGCATGTGGTCGAGGCCGTCGATACCAGTGGCTTGACGCCGGTTCCGGGTGCTACGCATTGCTTGTCCGGATACAAAATGTACCAGAATGAGCCGGTTCCGGTGGTGGACATTCGTCAGATATTGCCGCGTCAGTTTGAGCGTGACTCGTCTGCGGGAGAGCAAATTGTCTTGGTGAAGCACAAGGATGGTTTATTCGGTATTCTCGTCAATAGCTTGGGGGAAATTCCCGAGGTGCCGGACAGCAGGATTGAATCCTTGTCGTCCTTGTTCGCCGGTGAAGGCGCCATTGCCGATAGCGTGGTGAAGCCCGAATTCAACCAAGCGGCAGGCGAGTTACTGCTGATTTTGAACCCGGAGAAAATCTGCGGCCGCATCTCTGCCCTGCAAACTCAGGGCGCGGCTGACTTGAAGAACGCATCTTCGTTGTCGGCCTTGCCCAGGGCCGAAGTGAAAAACATCCGTCCTGCAAGCTAAGGTGTGTCCGGCTATCGGATGGCGGAAAGAGAAGGACGTATGAACCAACCCCGGAAAGCGCTGATTCTCGGCGCGGCGGGCCGCGATTTCCACGATTTCAATGTGCACTTCCGCGACAATCCGGCCTACGCGGTGGCGGCTTTTACCGCCACGCAAATCCCTTATATCGCCAGCCGGCGCTATCCGCCGTCGCTCGCCGGGACGCTTTATCCCGAGGGGATTCCGATTTACCCCGAGAGCGACTTGCCGCGCCTGCTCCAGGGCGGCATCGACGACGTGTTTTTTGCCTACAGCGACGTGGATCATCGCCATGTGATGCATTTGGCGTCTATCGTGTTGGCGGCGGGAGCCTCGTTCCATCTGCTCGGCCCGCGCGACACCCAACTCCAGTCCAAGCGGCCGGTCGTGGCGGTGCTGGGTTCCCGCACCGGCGCCGGCAAGAGCACGATCACCCGCTATTTGTACCGCCACCTCGCGCAACGCGGCATGCGGCCGGTGGCGGTGCGCCATCCCATGCCCTACGGCCGCTTCGAGCGGGCGGTCGAGCGCTACGCGGCGCCCGAGGACGTCTATACTGCGCCGATCACGGTGGAAGAGATGGAGGAGTATCAGCAGCACGTCGACCAAGGCGGCATCGTGTATGCCGGAGTGGATTACGGCGCGGTGCTGGAGCAAGCGGAGGCGGAGGCCGGGGTAATCTTGTGGGATGGCGGCAATAACGACATGGCTTTCTATCGTCCGGATGTGACCGTAACGGTCGTCGATCCCTTGCGTCCCGGCCAGGAAGCATCTTATTTTCCCGGCGAGGCGAATATCCGCGCGGCGGACATTGTCGTGTTGAACAAGGTGAATGCGGCGCCGACATCCGCTGTCGCGTTGGCCGAGGCGGCGGTAGCGGAACTCAATCCGCGTGCGGAAATCGTGCGCATGGTCTCGCAAGAAAGTGTCGAAGACTCGGAGCGATGGCGTGGGAAGCGGGTTTTGGTGGTGGAGGACGGGCCTTCGGTAACCCATGGCGGAATGAAGGATGCGGTGGGAACGAGGGCGGCTCGTTTGGTCGGCGCTTTCCCCATCGATCCGCGGCCTTACGCGGTGGGGTCGTTACGCGCGGTGTTCGCGGCTTTTCCGCATATGGGCAATGTGCTGCCGGCGCTGGGCTACAGCCAAGAACAATTGCAGGAATTGGCGGAGACTATCAACAACGCGGAATGCGAGGGGGTGATGCTGGGAACCCCGGCCGATTTGGCGCGGGTGATAAAGCTCGATAAGCCGGTGGTGCGGGTGGGTTTCAATGCCGCCGATACCGCGCAGCCGACCCTGGCGGAGCGTGTGTTGGCGCGGCTCGCCGAGCTTACTGCAAAATCTTCCTGATCGCGCCGCCCACTTCGTAGCGCTTGCTTTCGTTTTCCACCTGGGTGCATTTGTAGACTTGAACCACCGCGCACAAGGGCTGGGTCGTGCTGCCGTTGGGCGGGGCCACAGTGACTTCCAGCAATTGGCCGTGGCGGGGAACGTAATCGGATTCGAAGGAAATGTCGTCCACGCTCAGGTTTTTCGTGGTGCCGTAAAACGTCTCCTGGGTCTCCGGTACTTTCAGTGTCAATTCGCAGATGATGGGAATACGTCGGATGTTGCGATTTTCGTAATCGATCATGCGGTTTTCCTCCTAAGTTTGTGCCCTGTTTTTCCAGCCTAGCGCTCTTTTTGCGGCGGTTTCGGCGCGTCAAGACGACGCCGTCCGGGTGGAACGACAACTTCATTCGGTATTCTACATATTGCGATGCATGTGTCAATAGACTACTAGATATAGTATTCTCTGGCGGACTGCGGCGCAAAAAAATCCACAGCAATAACAGCGTGATATGCCGAATAAATAAAGTGGCTTGGGCGTATCGGCCGCTAACTATTTATGCCGCCGTTAAGCTTGCGGCGGATGGGGGCCAGATATAAGGAGAAGGGTCGAGGGAAGGCGGGGTATCGAGCAGTATGTCGGCCAGGAGTTGAGCGCTGGCGGGCGCCATCGTGACGCCGTAGCGGAAATGGCCGCTGTTGAGGTAAAGGTTTTCGAAGTGCGGGTGACGCGCGATGACTGGAATATTATCCGGTGCGGCGGGGCGCAGGCCGGCCCAGTGCTTGACCACGGGAGCGCCGGCCAGGGCCGGGAGAATGGCGGTGGCGGCGGCATGCAAGGACGATTCGGCCTCGGCGGTGATGGATTTGTCGAAGCCGACATCCTCCAATGTGCTGCCCACCAAGAGGTGTCCGTCGGCGCGGGGAATGAGGTAAATTCCTTGGCGCAAGACGATTTGCGTCAATACGCCAGGCTCGATTTTAAACAACAGCATTTGACCGCGCACCGGGCGGATGTCGGCGCCGAGCGCATGTTCGCCCAGAAGCGCACGGCTCCAGGCACCGGCCGTGATGACGATCTGGCCGGCATGGAGCGCGCCGGTGGGGGTGGAGATTGCGGTGACGCGGTGTCCGGCTGTATGAAATCCGCTGACCGGGGTATGTTCGAGCAGCTTGACCCCCATTTGCTCCACCCGCTGGCGCAGGCCAAGCAGAAAACGCGGATTGCGCAACTGGTAGACTCTGGGCAGCCACAGGGCTTCTTCGTCGGCGGCCAGCGCCGGGGCAACGCTTAGCGCGCGCATCGGCTCCAGCGGCAAGTCATGGGCCGCATGCCAAGCCGTGGCGGCCTCGGCGTCGAAAGGCGGGAGCACGACCATGCCGCTGCGCAAGAATTCGGGATCGATCCCGGTACTATCGCGCAGCTCGTCGATCAGATCCGGGTAGGCGGCCAGGCTTTGCTGCGTCAGACGGGTGACCGGTTCGCGGTAATTCCACGGCAGCAAAGGCAACAAAATGCCGCCCCCGGCCCAGGAGGCCTCTGCCGCCACCGGCCCGCGCTCGACCACCGTCACCCGGACGCCGCGTTTGGCCAATTCCAAGGCGCTGACCAAGCCGACGGCGCCGGCACCGACAATTAAACAATCTGGACTCAATTTTTAGGCTTTTCAGGATACACTTCCGCTCATTCTACCAAACTGACCGTTAATCGGTTGGGACTGGCGCTGGCGCGCGAGCGGTTCTATTCTTTAAACTGACCTGCAAAGGATTGGAAAATGAAACGGAAAAGCAGCGGTTTTACTCTGATTGAATTGATGATTGTGGTCGCTGTGATCGGGATTTTGTCCGTCATTGCTTACCCCGCTTATAACAATTATGTAGCCAGGGGAAAAGTGACTGAGGCGCATTCCTTGTTGTCGGACTACAACGCCAGGCTGGAGCAGTATTATCAGGACAACCGCAATTATGGAACGGCTGGGGGGGCTTGTGGTGCGACACTCCCAACATCAAAGTATTTTACTTTTTCGTGTACGGCAGGAAGCCCTGCACAAACTTACGCAGCAACGGCACAAAGCATTATCGGTCAGGGCCTGGGGAACGCGGCCGGGGATTACACCTATACAATCGATCAAACCCTCGCTAAGGCAACAACCAAGTTTAAGGGCGCTACTGTAAGCAAGAACTGCTGGTTGGTTAAGGGGGACGAATGCTAGCTGGCCACTCTTCCCGGCGAATAGGTGGTTTTACGCTCGTGGAGCTTATGATTTCGGTGGCAATCTTCGGTATTGTTCTGGCTCTCGCCATGCCTGGTTTCAACGTATGGATGCAGAATACCCAAATTCGCACGGCCACCGAATCCCTACAGAACGGATTGCAAATGGCGCGGGCCGAGGCGGTGCGCCGCAACGAGAAGGTGAGATTCGACTTGGGCACGGGAACCAGTTGGATAGTCAGCACCGATGCCGGAACGCAGTTGCAAAGCCGGTCGAGCAGCGAAGGATCCAAAAATGTGATCCTGAGCGTAACGCCGACAGGGGCTGCGAGGGTAACTTTTAATTCACTGGGGCGCGTAGTGGCTAACACGGATGGCAGCGCCTCTTTTACGCAGATTAATGTCGATGTGCCGACAACCGTTATTTCCGCCAGCCAGAGCCGTGATTTGAGGGTATTGGTGACGGCCGGGGGGAATATTCGGACTTGCGATCCCAGCATCACTGTGGCTGGCGACCCCAGAATGTGTTGAGACGATGACAATGAAATCAACGACAACAAACTCACAACGTGGCGCTGCCTTATTGGAGGCTTTAATTTCGGTGTTGATTTTTTCCATGGGGATTATTGCGTTGATGGGATTGCAAGCGGCCTCGATCAAAAACAGCATCGACGCAAAATACCGTGCCGATGCCGCTTATCTGACCAATCAGATTATCGGTCAGATGTGGGTCGATAGAGGGCATATCGACAGTTACGCTCATCTCGCAAGCGGCGGTGGGTGCGCACCTTCAGGGTCTGCCTCGACATATGCCGCTGTAACGGACTGGTTAGCGCAAGTGAATGCTTTATTGCCGGGCGCCGCTTCCACAAAACAGCAAATCGTTATAACAACCCCCTATACCAACACCAAGCAAGCGACGGTAACTGTATGTTGGCAGGGGCCCAAAGAAACTTCGCCACATAATTTTGTGGCAACCGCACAGATCAATACGGATTGATTTTGGAGGCATCGATGTTCTGCGCCATTTCTCGAATTGGAG
>JAIOJO010000205.1 GCA_019911985.1 Sulfuricellaceae bacterium
GTTTAAGTCGCACGCCTGGAAAGCGTGTTTGGGATAATATCCCAACGCGGGTTCGAATCCCGCCCTCTCCGCCATCCCTACCCGCTACAAAATCCCCACATTCTTGAATGTGACACGAGATACACAGCCACACAAGCGGCGCGTGAGTCAATTATTCTGCCACACCTTGCGTATATAGCCGTCGATCCAGGAAGACCAAATCAAGATAAAACGCAGGTGCGGCACACAGAAAATATTCGCATAAAATTTAAAGCGGCTCATCGCCGAGTATCTTAGGCGCTCTATCCACGCGGTAAAGAACGGCGATCAAGCCAACTGTCGCAATTAACATAAAATGCGGGCCGAACAACCAAAACACCAGTGGAATCATGAAATAGAACGCGCGCATGCCAAGGCTATAATAGCTGCCGGCACGATTCAGATGCTCGGCTACATGGGCCGGAGTAATGGATTGGTGATTGCATGAAGCCGGCACATTGATCAGATAACCCACATGGTTATATAAGCGCACCGCCAAGCTAAAGCTAAAAAAGACCGTAAATAAATCGAGCAGGATCATAATCAATTTGGAGAGGAAAAGCTCTGAGCGAGTCGCCCCGAAAGCATTCAGCGCATGCCAGGTTCCGCTCAAGTTACCGCCCTGCCCGGTCAATGAAAGTACCCCCATGATCAACAGCACGGCTGTGGATGCCAAAAACGTTGCCGCCATGGTGGAATTGCGCAAAGTTTGGATCGCAATAACATCGGGTTTCCCGCTGGCCATCATCGCCTCAACCCAGAGGGTGCGGGCCATACGATTAACGGCTTGTACCGTATATGCTGGATTTTTCTTCACTTTACGCCGCAAATACCCATGATAAGCCAGCAAAATAAGCGAACTCAAGATCAAGCTAGCCGTATCGTTAAACAGCGTATGGCTCCAGATCAAACCTAATAAATTATCCATTAATCAACTCTTAACTGTAGATTCCACATTGTTCACCCCCTCGACCCCTGCATTTTCTGCTATTTAGCCGTTTCCAGTTGGCGAACTTTTTCATGCCAATACTTCGCCAAGGCAGGGTCGGCTTTTATATTGCTCAAGCCGCGAGTGTATATATCTTCTAGGCTTTTTGCCGCCATGAGATGGCCGTTTTCCGCTGCCTTGCGAAACCAATACAGCGCCTTTTCGCCATCTTTGTTCATTCCATAGGAGCCCGTTTCGTAGCGCATGGCCAACTGATATTGGGCTTCGGCATCGCCATCCTGAGCCAATTTTTGAAGATGGGGAGCCCGATGGTAAAAAGACTCTTCCCATTCAAAGCCGACATCCTCCATAAAATGCAGCCACTTGATCGCCTCTTCGTAACCTTGCTCAGCCGATTTCGCTAACCAGTTATCGGACAGATCTTTGCTTTTCGGGCCGCCATAACCGGCACGGTACATTTTGCCAAGCAGATACTGCGCTTCGCTGTTACCTTCGGCCGCCGCGCGCCCCAGCCATTTTCTCGCCAGTTCAGGGTCGCGCGGCACACCGGCCCCGTTCAAATACATTTTGCCCAGCTTAAGCTGCGCGGTAACGCTGCCGCGGTTCGCCGCCTTTTCACGCCAATCGGCTGCCAACCTGAGGTTTTTCGGCACACCCGTGCCATTCTCGTAATAATCGCCAAGAACTTGTTGCGCATAGGCATTGCCTTGCTCCGCCGCCCGTTCGAACCAGTAGGCGGAAAGCTTTTCATCGCGAGGATAGCCGCCTGTCCCATCCTTATAAATAACTGCCAGTAGAACCTGCGCCCCTTGGCTGCCAC
This sequence comes from Sulfuricellaceae bacterium, assembly GCA_019911985.1. GTDB lineage: Bacteria > Pseudomonadota > Gammaproteobacteria > Burkholderiales > UBA9220 > JAIOJO01. Next base: position 1,788 of record JAIOJO010000205.1, read on the forward strand.
GTTCCGCGGCGTTGGCTATCATTTTTGCTTCCTCGGGGGTCATGGCAGCCGCACCCGCGGACAGCAAGCCGATATATATCGCCAAGAACAGCCGTGTAATTTTTTTCATTAAAGTCCCTTAACCGATAAATATGGAGGAGCGGACATCCCGCTGCTTCAGTATCCATTATTGTAACGCAATGCACGCGTCCCCTCCGCCCTATGATTATCCGCTAGCCGCTGGCTGTAGCCTCACAACTTGTGCGAAGCATTATCAAACACACATTCATAAAGCTATGTCGCCGCCTGTTCCCGTATAATCCGCGGATCATGTCGTCTTCTCTGCTAGCCGAGCTTCCTTACTACCCCGACAGCGCCCTCCTTTTCGACCGAATTGCCGACGAGCCTTGGGCCATTTTTCTCGATAGCCGTTCCGATTGCGACATGGCTGGGCGTTACGATATGCTCAGCGCCGCACCCTATCAGACCCTGACGAACCGCGGCAATATCACTGAAATAGCCAACCGGACCGGCAGCCGATTTTCTCTGGACGACCCCTTCCAGTTACTGCAACAAGCCTTGCAGCCATTCACCCTTGTGGATGACTCACTACCCTTTTGCGGCGGAGCAATGGGGTATTTTTCCTACGACTTGGCCCGGCGTCTGGAAAATATTCCATCCATCGCGGAGAACCGGGAATCCTTGCCCGAAATGGCGCTTGGACTCTACGACTGGGCCGTAATCGTCGACCATGAGAAACAACGCTCTTGGTTAACGGGCACAGGCCGGGATGCGGCAACCGCCGCTTTATGGCCGGAATTGCTCGAACGCTTCGGAACAAAAGTGCAGCCTATCGAAAGACCCCCTTTCCGAGTACTGCAGCCGGTCACGTCGAACATGGACCGAGCACGCTACGCCAACGCGTTCGAGCGTATAAAACGTTACATTCAGGAAGGTGACTGCTACCAGGTAAACCTTGCCCAATGCTTTGAGACGGCTGCCGAGGGCCACCCCTGGCTGGCCTATTGTGCCTTGCGGCAATCCAACCCAGCCCCTTTTTCAGCTTATTTGAATACGCCCTACGGACAAATTTTGAGCGCATCGCCGGAGCGCTTTCTCAAAGTGCGCGAGGGCCAAGTCGAAACCCGCCCGATTAAAGGTACACGCCCCCGCGGCGCCGATCCGGAACAAGACGCCGTACTCGCCGAAGACTTGCTCACGAGCGCCAAGGATAGAGCCGAAAATCTGATGATTGTCGATTTGCTGCGCAATGATCTGGGGAAGGTCTGCCTGCCGGGATCGGTGCGCGCAGACAAACTTTTCAAGCTTGAAAGCTACGCCACCGTCCACCACTTGGTGAGCACCGTGACTGGGCAACTCGCGCCAGGCAAAGACCCAAGCGATTTGCTGCGCGCCTGTTTTCCCGGCGGCTCCATTACCGGCGCCCCCAAGCTACGCGCCATGGAGATTATCGAAGAACTGGAGCCGCACCGGCGCGGCGTATATTGCGGTTCCATCGGCTATCTCGGCTTCAATGGCAGCATGGACACCAGCATCGCGATCCGCACTCTAGTCCACACGAATGGACAAGTGCACTTCTGGGCAGGCGGCGGCATAGTCGACGATTCCGTCATGGACGACGAACTCCGCGAAAGCTTCGATAAGGCGGCGGCCTTTCTCGCGCTACTCGAACAGTTCAGGCGTTGACTTCGCCCCAGGTTTGGGTAAAGTGCTATTCCACACAGGGCCCTCATTCAGCAGGGAAGGCGTCAACTTGGCGGTAATGACCTTATCAATTCATTGCAGACTGCTGAGCAGAAAACCAAAGAAACGCTGCCGGCGCTTCAGTCAAGTGGTCAATTCCATGTTTTATTTAGGTTTCAGCGCTCCAGCCAAAACATGAGCGGATCATGTCGATTTGCTGCTTGTTAATAATTTGCAACATCCTGACATGCTTCATTTACTCGCGTCGAGTTAGTATTTATAGCATGACAGTGCATACAACCAAACAACCTTTTTAAGCCATTATGGAAGCCGATAAACCCCATGACGACACCCCAAGGACACAAACAAACCCTAACTTGGCAAGCCGTTGTGCTCGCCTTAGCCATCATGGCTTTTGCCTTGCCTCGACACGTCCAGGCCAACGACTTTTCCATCGTCAACGGCACGGTCGCCAACGCATCCAACTACCCATGGTTTGTTACGGTCTACAGTAACGGCTACCAGTGCGATGGTTCGTTGATCCATCCGCTCTGGGTCATGACAGCGGCACACTGCTTCAGTCCGGGGCAAGGACCCGGCACGGTCAGCATTGTCGCCGGCCGCCAGCTGCTAAGCAACTCGGCGTCTGGTCAAGAAATATCGGCAAAACGCATCGTCGTGAACGCCTCGTACAACAGCACTACGGAAGACAACGACATCGCCCTGATAGAACTGAACTCGCCGGTCTATGGCCAATACGTCAAATTATTGCCACCCATACAGGCGCTGACGCCCGGCCAAAAGACAAAAGCGATTGGCCGGGGCGCCTTGGCCGCACCCGCCGATTACTTATCCGATAAGCTTTCCTTACGATCCGACTGCCGCAACGATCTCTTGGCCTGCATTCTGGAAGCCGAGCAAAAAGGAACAACGGATCCCGCGATCATAAGCACCCTATTGCAGGCCAATGGGCTAGGCGATCCGTCCAAAGGTATTGGCTATTCCCAACTAGTGTCCCTGCTGCCGACGTCCGCCGCCACAGCCCCGTCGGTCAACGACCTCATATCCGGCCTTTCCGCCGAGGGTTTCAGCGTCGCGGACATAGCCACCGTTATCGTCAACGCCGCCGGCACGACTGACGAGGTGCGCGAAGTCGATTTGCCGGTGGTTGACAATGCGGTCTGCCAAACCTCGCTCGGCTCAAGCGTAACCGGCAATATGCTTTGTTCGGGGTACCAGGGTACGCCCAAGGATACCTGTCAAGGCGATAGCGGCGGTCCCCTAGTCATCCGCAATCCGCAGAACACGGACTGGCTCCAGGTCGGCATCGTGAGCTGGGGTGCGACCTGCGGCACCAACTATGGCGTCAACACCAAGGTCGCCAACTACCTCGACTGGATAGGGCAATACGTTCCGACCTTGGCCGCCGAGCGCGTCTTCATGTGGGGGGAAAGCGTAGGCGCTCCGTCCATATTGAAAGCGGCAGGCAACGAGCATTCCTCTACGGCTTATGCCAACTATTGGTCACGGGTTTACCCCGCAAGCGGCACCGCCCTGTTGCTTGGCTCCTCCGATCAGAATCTATATTTTTACGACGGCAAAAACCTGTCCTCGCTGGGTTCCATCTCTAGCTGGCTCGCTCAAGCCAAGGCGGCGGGTTATTAACCCAGATTATCCATTCCCTCTGTGAGAGCGGACAGGGAATCGCCAAAACACGCGTACTGAAAAGTTTGACCCCGCCTAGGAGTCATCACGCGTCAATAAATAATTACTTGGCACAGCTTCTTAGACTTGCAGGAAAACCGTATTGTTTTCGAGTCTTACGGCATAGGTTCTCGCGCAGCCCTCGTCTGGAGCGATCGCTTTACCGTCGTTCAGACAGATGTTCATGCCGTGCAAGGGGCAGGTCACTTGATTGCCGGCGACTATCCCCTGAGAAAGCGGCCCCCCTTTATGCGGGCACTTATCCCGCATAGCGAATACCCGGTCTTCGCCGTTGCGGAATACAGCGATGTCCTCGCCACCCAGTTTGACCACACGAGCCCCTAGACGGGGTATCTCGTCCAGCCGGCAAACTTTTAACCATTCACTCATTTTCAATTCCCTTTAGTTTACAAATCCGCACGGCCTGTCCACTTCGACACGCCGTGTGCGGGCACGATTCGGCCGCCTACCCGCTCGAAGACTATTTGATTACAAACGGCCTATTTCCGCCCGGCCATCGGGGTTCCCTGCCTCGTCCAAGCATCTTGGCTGAACGCCTAAACGCTCAAGGCTTCGAATTCGTGCTTTTCCACGCCATGCTTGGCCCGCTCGTCCCAAGGGTCTTTCTCCACCGCCAAGGCGGCCAGCATCCGCCGATACAGGGCTAGCCGGCCTTCCGCGTCGTCCAATACTTTGGCCTTGACGTAATCCATGCCGACCCGCTGCAGCCAATGCACGGTACGGTCCAGGTAACGCGCCTCTTCGCGGTAGAGTTGCAGGAAAGCGCCGCTGTATTCCAATACCTCCTCGGCGGTTTTGACCTTGACCAGAAATTCAGCCACTTCGGTCTTGATACCGCCGTTACCGGCGATATAAATTTCCCAACCGGAATCGACCCCGATCACGCCCACGTCCTTGATCGCCGCCTCGGCGCAATTCCGCGGACAGCCCGACACGGCAAGTTTGACCTTATGCGGCGCCCACATTTTGTAGAAGGTTTTTTCCAGGTCTATGCCCATCTGGGTCGAATCCTGCGTGCCGAAACGGCACCACTCCGAACCCACGCACGTCTTCACCGTGCGCATCGCTTTGCCGTAAGCATGGCCTGACGGCATGCCGAGATCGGCCCAAACCTTGGGTAGGTCTTCCTTTTTAACCCCGAGCAGGTCGATCCGTTGGCCGCCGGTCACCTTGACGCTGGGGATTTTGTACTTATCGGCCACATCCGCGATACGCCTGAGTTCGTCCGGCGTGGTCATGCCGCCCCACATACGCGGCACGACCGAGTAGGTGCCGTCTTTCTGGATGTTGGCATGAGCGCGTTCATTGATGAAGCGCGATTGCCAGTCGTCTTTTATCTCGTGCGGCCAGGTCGAAATCAGGTAATAGTTGAGCGCGGGACGGCAGCTCGAACAACCGTCAGGCGTGCGCCACTCCAAGAAGCGCATGATTGCGGGAATGGACAGCAGCTTGCTGTCGCGGATCGCCTTGCGCACGTCCTCGTGGGTGTGATCCGTGCAGCCGCAGAGGGATTTGACTTTGGGCGCGGTGGAAT
>JAIOJO010000206.1 GCA_019911985.1 Sulfuricellaceae bacterium
GCGTTGCGTCAAAAGCCGGAGGCTGCAAGGCGCGCGACGCCGGTCGTAGCGAGCCTACGATGCCAAGGAGCGCAACGCCGCAGACGCCGGCTTTTGACACAACCCTTACGGGACGGGGTTTTGCGGGCGCTGGGCGGTGTCGCTCGACGCTTGTGTGGAACGACCACACCGCGCGCCTCGCTTCGTGCCCGGCATCCCGCAAAACCCCGTCGCGACCCCGTGCGACTTAATCAGAGGCTCCTTAAGAGCAGAGGTTGCCAGTTTATGCGGACGGGGGCAAGAGATGGCGCGACGTGGCAGGCGCCTGGATCGGCGGGCAGGCCGGAAACGACTCGTGCCGGGCCGACTCCCAGGCATGGATCGCCTGTTTCCGCGTCTCGCCCCAGTGATACCCGCCGAGCAGGCCGCTTTGCCGGATGACGCGGTGGCAGGGTATAAGCAACGCAACAGGGTTCGCTCCGACCGCCAGCCCCACGGCTCTCGCCGAACCTGGATGGCCTATTGCGCTTGCCACTTGGGAATAGCTCGCCACCGCTGCCGAAGGTATCTGCAACAAAGCTTTCCACACGCTGATCTGGAAATTCGTGCCGGACACATGCAAAGACAAGGGACGGTCTACTGCTATTTTTCCGTCGAACATAGCCTTGATGACCGCCAGCGTGCGCCGATGATTTTCTTGCACCATCGCATGCGGCCACTTTTTACATAAGCCAGCCAGATGCTCAGCGATTTCTGCGCCCTGCAAAAACGAAAAACTGCAAATACCCCTGGGCGTGACGGCGATAAACGCTTTCCCAAAAGGGGTGTCGTGTATCCCATATTCGATGCGCAAACCCGCTCCGCCCATTTTGTATTCGCCCGGCGTGACCGCTTCCAAATGAACGAAATGGTCGTACAAGCGAGAACCGCTGCTCAAGCCCAGGGAATCCGACACCTCAAGCAGCGGTTTCGCTTCGCTAAGCAATTGCTTGGCGCGCTCGACCGTAAGCACTTGCAGGAATTTTTTAGGCGTCACTCCGGCCCAGCGGCAGAATAGGCGCTGGAAATGAAATGGGCTCAGGTGCAAATGCCGCGCGATTTCTTGCAAACCCGGCTGGCTATCGGCCTCGCGGGTGATGAAAGCAATGGCTTCGGCTATGCGCTCGTAGTCTGAAATCCGGCCATTCTTATCGCTCTGCGCCATCGTTCACCCTCTCGCGCTGTATGCGCACTTCGATACAAACAAGATTTCCGCGTTGTGCCGGGTCGTCTTCGGCAATGCCGTGCGTCGCTTCAAGGACGGCTTCGAGCCGCACCGGGCACTCCCGTACTCGCGGCGCCGCGACCGTTTCCGACGCCACCGGCGTCAATCCGGCGATTCCGAACTTGTCGGATTCGTGCCGGTATCCCTTGCGCTTTTTCGATTCGGAAACCGGATTGGATCCGGTCGTCCGCGCGAGGCGATTCACGGCAGCAAGCTCCTTTATGAAAGGCAGATTGAGGACGCATTCGCCGGTTCGGATCATATTCTGGGTGGTTTTTGAACTCGCCGCCAAACCGAGCATGCCGCGCCAGCCCAGCCAAAATACCTAAGACATCGGCGCAAGATTGTACGTCCCGTCTTCGTTTAGCGTGCTGATTAGCATAACAGGCGTTCCGAAGTACAGAATCGGCGGCTCACTCTTGAGGAGCCTCTGATTAAGTCGCACGGGGATCGCGTTGCGTCAAAAGCCGGTGGCTGCAAGGCGCGCGACGCCGGTCGTAGCCAGCCTACGATGCCCAGGAGCGCAACGCCACAGACGCCGGCTTTTGACACAACCCTTACGG
>JAIOJO010000207.1 GCA_019911985.1 Sulfuricellaceae bacterium
CGATACAGCACCGCGTCGAAGCGCGGGTCTTTCTGGTGGGCGTACATGGAGACCACCCGCTGCTCGGTGGCCAGGCGGATTCCTCCCATGTCCAGGCCGACAAAGTGGGGCGCCAGCCAGATCACCGGTCTGTCCCGCGCCGCTTGCCAATGCTCGATGCCCTCCACTCGCACCAGCCGCCGCACCCGCTCCTCGGGCGACCACCACAGCACGCCGCGCTCCAGCAGGCTGCGGCCGAAGGCGCGGAAATGCCGGCGCACCAGAGCCTCCCGCGGAGCGGCAGCCAGTTCCGGGAAACATAAGCCGATGTTGGCGCGGGCCACCCGGCGGCGCTCCCGGGCCAGCCCATAAAGAATTTGGCCGAAGACCCTGCCGATCCAGCTTTGCGCCGGCAACGGCAGCCAGTGGATCAGCCAGATCACGGCGAGCCCTAGGCGCAAGCCCATCAGTGGTTTCCCCTCGGCAATGCGGCGCGCTCGCCTCGCGGCGCTTTATAGCGGTGATAGCCCCACAGGTACTGCTCGGGACGGCGCCGGATCAGCGCCTCCAGCGCCCGGTTGAGGGTCTCGGGTTCCAGGGTTGCGTCGTGGCGCACCAAATGCAGCCGGTAGCCCCGCCCCTGGGGCAAGCGTTCGGCGAAAGCGAGAATGACCGCGCAGCCGGTGGCTTGCCGCAGCCGTTCGGCCAAGGTCATGGTGTAGGCCGGCCGGCCGAAAAACGGCGCCCAGGCGCCGTCCCCGGCGGAAGGCACCTGATCCGGCAGCAGGCCCACCGCCTCGCCTCGCTTCAGCGCCCGCAACAGACGGCGTACGCCGCCGACATTGGCCGGGGCCAACCCCATGCCCCGCCGTCCCGCCGCCATCCAGGGCTCCAGCCAGGCCTTGCGGGGCGGGCGGTAGAGCACGGTCATCGGCATGCGCTGCGCGCCATAACGAGCGGAGATCTCGAAGCAGCCCAAGTGCGGCGTGAGAAACAGAATGCCTTGGCGCCGGGCTAGCGCCTGTTCGACCTCTTGCCAACCGTCGCAGTCTCGCACCAGGCCGTTCACCGCGCCCGGTTCCCGGAACCATAGCGGAACGAGTTCGGCAACCGTCTTCCCGGCTTCCGCCGCGGCTCGCCGGACCATGGCAGAGGTAACCCGGCCGCTGCCTTGCAAGTTTTCCCGGAGCCGGCGGCGATAGCGCGGCGCCAGGGCGTAAACAGCCCACCCGAGCAGCCCACCGACGGTGTGGAAGCCCCGCAAAGGCAACCGGGCGATCAGGCGCAGCACGAAAAGGGAACGGAAATCCAATTTGGGGGAATGGGAGGAGTTTGGTAGACTTGCCGGCTTTGACAGTCCTAATCAGCCAGGGCCGCGCGATGAACGAATACCTGTTTACTTCCGAATCGGTGTCGGAAGGCCATCCCGACAAGGTGGCCGACCAAATCTCCGACGCCGTGCTGGACGCCATCTTAACCCAGGACAAACACGCCCGGGTAGCCGCCGAAACCCTGGTCAATACCGGGCTGGTGGTGATGGCCGGAGAAATCACCACCCACGCCACCGTGGACTACATCGGCATCGCCCGGGACACCATCAAGCGCATCGGCTACGACCATTCGGATATCGGCTTCGACTACCACACCTGCGCGGTGCTGACCGCCTACGACAAACAGTCCCCCGACATCGCTCAGGGCGTCAACGAGGGCCAGGGACTGGATCTGGACCAGGGCGCCGGCGACCAAGGCTTGATGTTCGGCTTCGCCTGCGACGAAACCCCGACCTTGATGCCGTTCCCCATTTATTACGCCCACCGGCTGATGGAGCGGCAGGCGGAGCTGCGCAAGGACGGGCGGCTGCCCTGGCTGCGGCCGGACGCCAAATCCCAGGTCAGCGTCCGCTACGTGGACGGCCACCCCAAGCACATCGAGACCGTGGTGCTGTCCACCCAGCACCATCCCGACGTCTCCTACAACAC
>JAIOJO010000208.1 GCA_019911985.1 Sulfuricellaceae bacterium
GCCATTTAAGCTCGCGAGCAATGTCACTTTCATGCATTCATATATTTTGTTTCCCACGGCCAATTTTTTTTCCAGCAACAACGAGAGTGGCGTCACGAAACCATAAGAGAGCAAAATCCCCAGGAACGTGCCGACCAGGGCATGTGCAATCAGAATACCCAGCTCGGCAGGAGGAAGACTGGCGTTTTCCATGGTATGTACCACACCCATGACCGCTGCCACAATACCGAAGGCAGGCATAGCATCCCCCATCTTGGCTAATGCGGAAATTGGAACTTCGGCCTCATGATGGTGGGTTTCGATTTCAACATCCATTAGATTCTCGATTTCAAACGCATTCAGATTTCCGCCTACCATAATGCGCAAATAGTCGGTCAAAAACTCAATTGAGTGATGATCGGTGAGCAGATTCGGATATTTCTGAAACAAGGGACTTTCGTGCGGCGCATCGACATCGGATTCAATGGCCATCAAGCCTTCTTTACGTACCTTGGCCAAAATCTCATATAACAGTGCCAAGAGCTCTAAATAGAGCGCCTTAGTGAATTTTGAACCTTGGAACAGGCTAGGTAACGCCTTAAGTGTAGCTTTCATGGCCTTGGCGCCATTGCTGACAATAAATGCACCCAAGGCAGCACCGCCGATCATGAGCAATTCAATCGGTTGAAGCAGGGCCGCCAGGTGCCCCCCCGCCATGGCAAATCCGCCAAAAACAGACCCTAAGACAATGAGATAACCGATTATAACGAGCATGTAAGCGCCGCTCCGGGCAGTAAGCTAAAAAATGTAGCCAGTGTGACTAGTCTTGGTTAGTTTAACCCGACTAGCAAAAAATCCTCAATTACTCAGAATCAGTGCAGCCTTCGCGAGGACAATATTAAGCAGCCCTAGGGATAAGTTTATTGCGATCAAGTGACGAATCGTACCCAGGGCTTGCCCTGCCAACTTCCAGTCATCGGCCTGGACGAAGGATTTCAGACGGGCGAAAGGGCCAAAATAGATATAGACAAAAATTAGCATCATCACTACACCGATGGCCAGCATGGCGTGTTCGTGCCAGCCGACAGCGCCCATTCCGCCCAGCATACCGATTAGCGCAAATCCACTGGTCAAAATTAGCAATATAGATAGCCATACCCAGGGGAAAAAACGCCGAAACACCCCGGCCCACAAAGGTAGACGCAGTGGCGGCTGAAGGACATCAACCGCCACTGGCCGGAGCGCCATATAAGCGAAAAACATCCCGCCAACCCATACAACCACGCCCAATACATGAAGTAATGTCGCTAAACCCATTTCACCCTCCAGACCGCTGCTTATGTTACAAAAATGATTGTGCCACTTCTTTCACTGGGGCAAAACTTCGACGATGCACTACCGAGACGCCGTGTCGACGCAAGGCACTGAGATGCGCTACGGTTGGATAACCCTTATGCTGATCGAAACCGTAGCAGGGATAAAGCCGGTGCAACTCTAGCATTTCCGCATCACGCACTGTTTTCGCAATGATCGATGCTGCCGAAATTTCCGCTATCAAGCTGTCACCCTTAACCACAGCGGCTACCGGATACGGTATCGATGGGCAGCGATTGCCATCGACCAAAACCTTACTCGGCACCCTAGCCAATCCTGCGACAGCACGTTGCATCGCCAGTAGCGTAGCCTGCAAAATATTAAGGCGGTCTATCTCTTCCACTTCGGCTCGCCCAACCGCCCAAGCAAGTGCCTGCGAACGTATCTCTTTAGCAAGATAGTCACGCTTGGATGCACTTAGTTTTTTTGAGTCGGCTAGCCCAAAGATTGGCCTGCTCGGATCGAGAATGACGGCCGCCGCGATGACCGCCCCGGCCAAGGGACCGCGTCCGGCTTCATCTACGCCGCAGATGAGGGTATCAAGCAAATTTGCGCTCCAGAAGAGCAAAAATGGCGCTTGCCGCCTTTTCCGCCGTATTTTTCCGCAGCCTCAAATGCAATGCTTCAAAGCGTAGCTGCAGCGTTTGAATAAATGTTTTGTCATGATAAATATTTAGCAAAGCCTGGGCTAGATTTTCCGGGGTTGCATCCGATTGCAACAGTTCGGGCACAACAAACTCACCCTCGAGTATATTCGGCAAGCCGACATATGGCTGATAACGTTTTCTTTTGATAATCGACCAACTTAGCTTCGGCATTTTGTAGGTAATGACCATAGGCCGTTTAAGCAAAGCCGTTTCCAGAGTAGCGGTGCCAGAGGCTACCAAAACCACATCCGCGGCCGTAATAGCCTCGTGGGCATGGCCGAAAAGGATGGTTAAAGGCAAATTTTTTGCTTCCATCCGGTATAGCTC
>JAIOJO010000209.1 GCA_019911985.1 Sulfuricellaceae bacterium
CCTTACGGGACGGGGTTTTGCGGGCGCCGGGCGGTGTCGCTCGACGCTTGTGTGGAATGACCACACCGCGCGTCTCGCTTCGTGCCCGGCATCCCGCAAAACCCCGTCGCGACCCCGTGCGACTTAATCAGAGGCTCCCTAAATAGCACATCGAGAAGGCCATGCCGAGACTGCCCTTTACTTACCAACTCGCTCTTGCGCCCGCCGTGGTCGTCATGCTGCTCACGGGCCTGATTGCCTTTACCTTGCTTCAATTGGCCCATATTCGTCATGAAAACGAAGTTGTCAGGCAGTGGATTCGGATCACGGATCGCCTCCAAACGGCCATCGAGGCCGGGCACCGGCTTCAGGATGCCGCCGGGCGGCCCGCCGCCGCACTCCCCTCTTACTATCAAGAACAAGCGGCCGTTTTGTCCGAAAACCTGCTCTATCCCGAAGTCATTTATAAGTCGCCATCCGAACTGCAAACGCTTATCCAGCACAGCGTAACAGCCATCCGCGCAAGCCAAACTACCGCCGCCGCCCAAGCCGCCCTGCGCGCTCTCATGCCTAGCCTCGAAGCGCTCTACAATGCTTTTTGGGAACAAAAACGCCTGGCCTATGCCAACTACTACACGAAACTGAATAGCGTCATCGCCGGCATGGCTGAAACCTCGCTCTACACGCTGCTCGCTTGCGCCTTGCTGGCGGCCGCCCTCTCCGCCGCCACGCTACGCTCGATCCGGCAACGCCTCGGCGCGCTCGCCGGCCACGCCCGCGCCGTTTGCGCCGGCAAACTCGTCCCTATCGACCCGCCGCCGGCGGTGCGCGACGAACTCGACGCGCTGACCGCAAGCCTCGCCACCATGACGCAACGCCTTATCCACGTGGTTGCGGCGGAAAACCTTCTGCACGGGGCGGAAAAAGAGCGCAAACGCATCGCGATGGATCTTCACGACCAAATTCTTGCCGATTTAACCGTCTTGTCCCGCAATCTGGAGGCCGCCGAGGACCAGGGCACGCCACAGGATCGATACGCACGCTTGCGCGCGGATTTAAGCCAACTCGCGACCGGCATTCGCCGGGTAATCGACGACCTGCATCCGCAAACTCTGGACATTCTCGGCCTGGAAGCCGCTATCCGCTCCTTTCTCGAACGCCAGGCTGGCGACTCCCGGCAGTGGAACATCCAGATAGATAGCGAGGCGGAGCGTGCTTTAAGCGCATTTCAGCGGGTCAACCTATTCCGTATTTTGTGCGAAGCCATTACCAATGTGCGGCGCCATTCCGGAGCCTCCGCGTGCGAGATCGCGTTGCGCTCCCAGCACGATCAATGGGTGCTAACGGTGGATGACAATGGCACCGGCGTTTTGGACGCCACTCCGTACGGGGGAAAAGGCCACGGCCTGCTTAATACCCGTGAGCGGGCGCTGTCCATGGGCGGCACGTTCACATTCGGTCCATCTCCACAAGGCCGGGGAGCGCGGCTAGAACTCCGCCTGCCCCTCGCCTCCCAGCGCTAGCAAGCGATCGCCGCCATGAATCCGAAGAGAACCTTGGTTATCGCGGACGACAATCCACGGGAGCGAAATTATCTCAGTGAAATTTTCGCCTCGCACACGCCCGCGCAGGCCGCAGACGGCTTGGAGGCTTTGTCCTTGTGCGAAGGCATCGAACAAGCCTGGCTGATTACCGATATTCAGATGCCCCAAATGAACGGCATCGAACTGGCTCGATTATTATGGGCACGGCAGCCGGATGCGCGTATCGTGTTCTGGACCCAATACGACGATGAAATGTACGTGCGCGCCTTGGCCGGTATCGTTCCCCCGGAAACCGTTTACGCTTATGTCCTGAAAAACAATTCGACAACGGTGCTGGAAAAAGCGGCAACGGCCGTTTTTGCCGATTGCCAATGCTGGATAGACCCGCAAATCCGCCCGGTACAAGCTCGCACCCATCGCCGCAACGCGTCGATCAGCGAGGCGGAATTCGAGGTGCTTATCGATATAGCCTTGGGTCTCACCGATAACGCCATCGCCCGGCGCCGCTACCTTTCCCGGCGCGGCGTCCAGAATCGCCTGCAATCGCTATACGCCAAACTCGGCACCAACTTGTGCGGGCAAACGGGCGGCGAGGATATGATCAACGCCCGCGCGCGCGCCGTCGCCCTCTCCTTGCAGAGGGGCCTGATCAACGCCTTCGAACTGGAAAAGGAAGAAGAAAAATTGCGCGTCTGGCTTGAGTCCCCGCGCAGCCGCTAATGCAACGGATCGGCAATCTTCAACAGAGAGACTGAAACATGAAAAAAATGCTTATGCTAGCCGCCACGCTGATGGTTCTAACGATTGAGGGCAACGCAATGGCGCGGGGATTGGAGGCGCCCTACGGCAGCGCCAAGGCCGACACGCAACAACGCCCGATACTGAATACCGTATTCGACGTCAGTTACGACGATCCGCAGAAACTTGCGATTCTGTACGATTTTATCGTGAATACGAAAGCCGTCACCCGGGGGAAAATCGTCGTCGTCAGCCACGGCCCTGAACTCAAGGCATTTGCAAAGGAAAACTACGCTCGCTACCGCTCCATTGTGGACAAACTGGCCGCCCTGACCAGCCAGGGCGTTGCTTTTCACATGTGCCGCAACGCCCTGACCGCGGCGGGCTATGCCCCGGAAGATATGCACGGGTTTATTACGGTCGTGCCGTCCGGTTTCGCGGATATCGCCTATTACGAGTACAAGGGATTCCAATACATCAATCCCACACCGCTATCCACCCGCGATATTCGCCGTGCCGAATAAGCGATCCTCGGCCATGTCAGCACTTGCAAATAGAGGTAAACGGTGCCTTTATTCACCGGGCAAAGCCATTGGCACCCGCATTAGGGTGCGGGCAAGAACACGCTAGGCGTTGGGTAAACCGGCCAGCTCCCTGAGCCGGACTTTTGTTTTTGTGTAGCGGTCTAGGCGCCAGTTTTTCATGACCGACATGGTCAACTCGAAATCCTGATACGTCAATTCGTAGAGCATGGCAATATCGAACGCCTCTTTCAAACAAAGCGCCTGGATTAGCCCTTTAAATGTTGCATTGTCAGGATTGTTGGGTTCGCTGATCAGACGTTTTTCTAGTTCCTTCAACATATTCATTGCGGACTCCTCGACTCTATATTTTCAAGCAATGCTGCCAATAGGGCGAAGCAAGCCAATTGGGCTCACGACGCATTTCAGCCGAAACGGTTGGCATTTTGTTTCCTTTCACGGCGGAAACCCCACTCGCCCCGGCCCCCCCGCCGGCGATTTAAGACTTACAAACCGCCTTCCCAAAAGAGGCAATCGCAGTTCGACAGGGGAGCCACATTGCGTAACTGCTCCGATGGCACGATTTGTCTTCGCTTACTGTGCCAACAACTGCCATCGACGCCATCCAAACAGACATATCCCCCCCGGCCGTTCCTGTCTCGCGGCCCTTTCCAGTGATTGCAGCTACCGCAAACACGTTGCAACATATTGATAAAAATCACATTAAGTGCGTGAGAAGAGGAAATTGGACTTGTCGCTAGCATAGGTCACCCGGATGCAAATAATAAATTTAGATAATTGCCAGCCGCTAACACGTGGCAGGACTTTGTTGCGCAACAATTTAGCCACCGGGACATTGCATAAATATTACAAATCGGGAATTTCCCGCAAAATAACAAAGTGATATATCGTTTATATTTAAAACTTCACAACAATATGGGATAAGGATGCCGATGAATTGACGAAAGCGGCCAGACCAAGCGTTCCGGCTATTTGCCCTTTGGCGTTTTCACTGGATGGCGCAAGCCAATTCTGCTGTGTTATGGGCCGGTAGAGAAGGGATGGCAGACGCATCGGCGAAGGATAAGGATGCGGGAAAAATGACCCTCTGCGGCGTCTCGGCTCATTCGCGGGGGGACTTCATGACGCCGGCCATTCATTTAGGAATGGCCGCAGAATCAATCTACGCCACAACCCCGCGTTTTGCTTATGGGAGCCCGACCGACTCCAGTTCGAACTGAACCGCTTGAAGGCCTGCGCGGGCACACTTTTCGTCTTGCGCACCGGTGGGTGCGCCGCTGACTCCGACACCCCCGGCGATTTTGCCGGCCACTTCGATCGGAATCCCGCCAGCGGCAAACAGCAAGCCCGGCACCTTGCCAATCGAGAACGGCGCGGTAAAGCGGTCTTCCAGCGAAGCCGTCGCGGCATTGAACGACATGGCCGTGTACGCCTTCTCACGGCTGATAGCGAGCGTCAAATCCGGTGCCAGAGTATCGCGCAGCACGACCACGGGATGGCCGCCGCGGTCGACTACCGTCACACCGATCTGAATGCCTTCTTTTCTGCACTCTTCTAGCGCCGCTTGCGCAATTTTTTGGGACACTTCAACAGTAAGGCGGGGAATTTGTATGACCACCGGCGGCTCTGCGGCAAAGGCCGCCGTAGCCGCGCATAGACCCAATACCGAGCTTACCGTGAACGCACGAAAGTAAATACGCATGACAGTCTCCTCACTCAATAGCCCTCTAAACATAGCCCACCCCGTTCCAATCTCGGCACTGGATGGCTTTAAGGAGCCTAGCTTGAAGCCGCGTTTGCAACAACTATTCTTTTGACGACGCGTCGCTTGACGCCCGGTCCCGCAGCTCATCGGCGCCCGGCACTTGGAATATACCCTGCAGCCTCAACAACTCATCCCGGTGCATGAGCGCGATTTTCTCCACGAGTTGCTCACCATCCGGGGTAAGGTGGACTTCCACCTCCCGTCTATCCATTTTGCCCTGCTCGCGGCGAACCAGCCCTCGCTTCTCGCACCGTGATACCAGCGACACAACGCCATGGTGGTGGGCCTGCAGGCGCTCCGCCAACTCGCCGATAGTCGCCCACTCCCGCCCCCGATAGCCCTTGATATGGAGCATCAACAGATACTGGAGGTGCGTAACGCCCTGGCTACCCGTTGCATCCTCGCTGAAACGCAAAAAGCGACGCAGTTGATAACGGAAATGCGAAAGGCTCTCGAACTCTTTCTTGCTTAGCGTTTCCTTGCTCACAGCCATATTCGCGTCTCATGATTTTTTCACATCGCGGGATAATACCATATCGGTTTTATATCATTCTGTGATATATTTATCGCACGGCTAGTTTTATGTGCAACCCACTCTTAGCGGAGAAAACGATGGATACAAGGCTTCAATTACCCGAAATCGATGGCGAGGGGTATGTAGTGGATCCCCTGGACTGGAGCGAGGAACTGGCGGAAGAATTCGCCCGCCGCGAGAATATCCAGCTTAGCGAAGACCATTGGGATGTCGTCCGTTTCATGCGCGACTACTTCGAGGAGCATCAAGTAGCGCCGGACGCCCGTTATGTGATCAAGCATTTGACCCAGCGACTGGGCAGCGAGTCGCGCAACAAACTCTTCGAATTGTTTCCCTACGGCTACGTACAGCAAGCCTGCAAAATCGCCGGCATGAAGCGCCCGCGCGGCTGGAGCACCGGCTGAGACATAGCGGAAACATGGACTTTCGCCCTGCCTAGTCCCAAAACCGCATGGCGAATTAAATGTAATGCCCTATTGAACCTAAAAATGCCATCCTTAAGATGGCATTTTTGCTTGCCGATGGCCTAATCTCTGACGGTGAAAACTTGATTAAACCGCTGGTTTAGTCTGCCGGACAGGGGTTTATTGAGTCGGGCTGTGACTTCGGGGAACCGCGGCGCGGATCACGCTGAAGCGGAGAGCACGATTGGCGGCGCGCAGTGGCATGGCTGCACAGCCGGTCGATTGGCGCAGGGGGCGGCATGGCTAAACAATAGCGGGCATTCAGGAGAGGGAAGCGCAACGTCCCTATTGCCGCCAAAGGGCAATGGG
>JAIOJO010000210.1 GCA_019911985.1 Sulfuricellaceae bacterium
GTACTTAAATCTTCGATGAAATGCGCTGTTTGAGAGAGCCTCTTGCCGATATTGCTAATGATTTTCAGCGCGATGCTTGGTTCTTCCATGAGCATTCTCAAGAAATTCCTGCGCGGCAAAATACACAGGAAAGACTTTCCAAACGCCTCGGCAAACATGGAGTGGCAAGACTCTTCGCCAAAGACGAAGTCCCCAAAGACATCCCCCGGCCCAAGAATCGCGATAATATTTTCGCGCCCGTCTATCGCTTGCCGGTAAAGCTTCACATGCCCCTCGCGGATGAGGTAAACATATTCTGCGGGCTCTTCCGCGGAAAATACGATTTGTTTCGTTTGGAAATATTTTTCCACAACGGTGAAGCCGACCTTTCGGGCTTCGTCGCAGCTCAGGCCTTCAAAGAGCGGTAGCCCCTTAAGAAAGGGGTCGATAATTATAGGTTCCACTTGTGTTTTACTCCGAGCGGGAGGTCAAAAGAAAAAACCGAGTTCATGGGTGCGTCATTACCGGGGCATGGACGGTCGCGCGCAATGAGCTAGGAGGTCAAAAGAAAAAACCGAGTTCATGGGTGCGTCCCCATTGCTGCGATGAGCAAAGGTCTGAATGCCTCTAAATTTGAGTATTATATAAGAGTATTAGATGCTTAGAAGCTGTTTTAATAAATCCTGAGCCCGCGTTGAGGCGATAAGCCCGTGAGGGCTAGGCGCGGCGAGTGCCGTTTGCTTATGCCAAATCAGCGAGACGTAACGACGCCCTCGCGGGCTTATCGCCTCAACCCTACGGGCCGGTGGCAAGCGGGTCCCAGGGCTTTGTTGCGGGCCGCTTATTGGGAATAAGCAAACCGCGCGACCCGCGTCGCGCCCTGAAACCCGCTTGCCACCGGCGCGGGTTCAGGATTTATTAAAACAGCTTCTAAGACTGATTTTGCCATTTTCAAGCCTTCCTTCCGGTGAGGGCGGTACGCGCTTCACTTCCGAATTCTACACACCTGTCTTTCGGCCGGTATCACAAATCCTCTCGCCGTTTCGTCTTTGCACCGGGGGGTGCCGGCTGTGCGGAGAGCCAAGCCTAGCCTGATGCCGTTTGCAGAAAAGCAAGGGGTTCCACGGCCGAGCGCCATCCCGACTTTTTTCATTTTTTCGGAGGTTTATTATGGCTGCTTTCGTACCGCGTTTAAAAGCCGGGCTGGTTTCGGCGTCTTTGTTGATTTTGGCGGGCTCCAGCTTGGGCGCAAGCCCGGCTTGGGCCTTCAATGTGGATGTTTACCGCGGGGTCGATGTCAATGCGGCTAATGGCCGGGCAACGCTGAGCCCGAGTCAGTTCCGTTTTAACCCTGACCTTTCCACCTTCAATACCGCAGCCGCCACGGGAAAGCCATGCAACTACCGGTTTACCATCACCGGCGTGGCGAATAATCCGGCGCAACAGGGCGACCAAGGAACGGTGCTTTTTGCTGGAGCAAGCTTACCGGTGGGGGTTTACACGGCTACCTTCAATAACATTCCGCTCGGACATTGGCGTATTGATCATCCTGGGACTATAAATGCCGATGCGGCCAAGCTGGCTATTGGCACGTATGCACAGGCCAATCGGGGCAATATCGTCGGCGGTACGTTCGTGCCTGTTCCGCCGAGTGTCGCTGTTTGCAACTAAACGGCAGAATGTTTTGAAACGGCGCTCCTACAAGGGTGCCGTCTTAACCTTAACCAGAAGCTCCTTGCAGAATGTCGCTGGGCTTCCTGGCCGCAACGCATCCTACAATTCTTAACACCGCTTCTAAGGAGCCTCTGATTAAGTCGCACGGGGTCGCGACGGGGTTTTGCGGGATGCTGGGCACGAAGCGAGACGCGCGGTGTGGTCATTCCACACAAGCGTCGAGCGACACCGCCCGGCGCCCGCAAAACCCCGTCCCGTAAGG
>JAIOJO010000211.1 GCA_019911985.1 Sulfuricellaceae bacterium
CCTAGGCGGCAAGCCACAGCGCGGTGCTTACTTTCGAATGACGGAGTCTGCCTATGGCGATAGCTTCGGTTTCTTCACATAGTCTTGCGCCTGCACGTATCACTTAGCTCGAATGGAACACGGTGAAACGCGCCGCCCGTAAGAAGATGGCCGGAGGCGGTAAATAAGGGAGGTTTTCTGCAAGACCCGATTTCAACGCTCGGCCGGATTATCGGTACTGCCACGTACCCAAGCCTGAATAACAGGTTCCCACAGCCCGAGGCGCAATGCCGGCCTCGGGTTTGTTTTTGCGGAAAACCGGCCTAGGCGAAGCGCTGACGCAGGTATTGGATAATGTCGGCGGATTCGTACATCCACTGGCTGTTGCCATGCTCATCGGTGATTTTCAGGCAGGGCGTCATGACCTTGCCGCCGCCTTGCAACAGGGCTTCGCGGTTTTGCGCGTGGTGTTGCGCATCGCGCAGTTCGATGTTTAGCGAGAGGCGGCGAATTTCCTGCCGCACCTTAATGCAGAAAGGGCAGGTTTTGAACTGGTAGAGCGCCAAGTTTTGGGTTTGCCGGTCGATTTGCTGCTGTTGCTCCGCCGAGCGGACAATGCCTTTCGGCCGGCTAAGGGTCTCCCACAGCAAGATAAACGGTCCGATTACGATGCGCAGCGTCCTAAAGAAAATCCTGAAAAACCATTTCATATCCCAGCCCCAAACATGTTAGTTAAAAAATTTAGATGCCTACGCAACACCTTTAAGCAAGTCACGGGCCAGGCGGCGGCTCCAAATCGACGTCCATGCCCAAGGCCAGCCTCCCGCCCCGCACCACCCGGCATGTCACGCCGCCGCGCCAATCGCGGCTCAAAGCCTGGAACAGGCCCGGATGGATAGCCTCCATGCGTGAACAGGGGTCGGTTTCGCCGGTAATTTCCAGCACGACCGCACCGATTACGATCCGGCCTCCGGTCGCGTTATGCAGCGGCAGTTGATTGACTAGCAAATTCGCGCGGCGTTCCATCCACGGCAAACTTATTCCAAGCTCGTCGCAAGCCGCGCGCCACGCCGCGCCGGACAAAAGCGTGACTTGGCGGGGCCCTGACTTGCCGCGGCTATCCCCGGCTAAGCCCGCCGCCTCGCTTAGCTCGGCCTCTTCCAGCGCTTGCATCGGCTGCAGGCGCTGCGGCTTGACGGCAATACCCAACAGCCGGGCTTTCACGCTTCGTCCGGCCCAATTTTCCGGCATGCCCGCAGCAATTCGCGCATCCGTTCGGCGCCCATTTTTTCCAGCGTGCGGATATTCCGCTCCGGGATTTTGTCCGGCCGCGCATATCCGGCGATGGCCTGCGCCAAGCCATCCTCGCGCAACACATGAAGAACCGGGTAGGGGGAGCGATTAGTGTAGTTCTCCGCGGCGTCGGCCGAGACGCCGGCAAACTGGTAATCCGGGTGCAGGCTCGCCACCTGGAATTCGCCTTCGTATCCCTCTTGATAAAGCATGTCATCGACCGTGCCGAGAAAATCGTTGTAGTCGAAAAAGTCGGCCAAGACATAAGGATGAATCAGCACCGTGGTCTCGACTTCCCCGGCATCCGTCGCGCGCAAGAATTCCAGCTCGCGCATAAGCTCGGCCAGCAGCGCCTCGGCCCGATCCGCCGGACTCACTACGTAGCGCACCAAGCCGCTTTCGTAAGGCTTACGCGCAAACGGGCAAAGGTTGAATTCGATCACTACCCGCTCTATCCAACAACGGGTTCGTGCAACGATGGTTTCCTCACGCGCCGGTTTTTTCATAGCGCGCATGATACCAGCGCGCCTTGGCTTGGCGATACTCAAGGCGCAACAGCGATGCTATCATCAACTAAGAAACCCGATTGGAGCCGACCTTGGCCGCACCCGCAGCAACAATCCGCAGCATGGCGCTATTTTGCGATTTCGAGAATGTCGCGCTGGGCGTGCGCGACGCCAAATACGCGCAGTTCGACATCGCCAGGGTGCTCGAACGCCTGCTCTTGAAGGGCAGCATAGTGGTGAAAAAAGCCTATTGCGACTGGGAGCGCTACAAGGAATTCAAGGCGCCCATGCACGAGGCCGCGTTCGAACTGATCGAAATCCCCCACGTACGCCAATCGGGCAAAAACTCCGCCGACATCCGCTTGGTGGTGGATGCACTGGACCTGTGCTACACCAAGTCCCACGTGGATACCTTCGTGATTATCAGCGGCGACTCGGATTTCTCTCCGCTGGTGAGCAAATTACGCGAGAACAACAAAACGGTGATAGGCGTCGGTGTCAAAAACTCCACTTCCGACCTCTTGATCGCCAACTGCGACGAGTTCATCTTCTACGACGACCTGGTGCGGGAAACCGCCGCGAAAGCGAAGAAAAGCACGCAGAAAAAACCGGCGGCTAAAGCCATTGCCGGAACCGTGCCCAAGGCCAGCCCTCCGGAAGACGGCGGAAAGTCACAGGAAGCGCTGGATCTGGTGATGGAAACGGTCGAAGCGCTCTTTGCCGAGCGCGGCGAGGAAGACAAAATTTGGGGTTCCATGGTCAAGCAGGCCTTGAAGCGCCGCAAACCGGGCTTCAACGAAAGCTATTACGGTTTCCGCACCTTCAGCAAGCTGCTCGACGAAGCCGCGGCACGCCAGCTCCTGGACGTGGAGCACGACGAAAAATCGGGCCAAATCATTATCAAGCATTTCAACCCGGACTATTAAGCGGACTTGGCCCCTCAGCGGTGCCGCGACACCCGGTACTTGACGCAAAACAGCTTGGTTTTACTGCCGCCGTAATCGATGAGGAAGCTGCCGGCAGGCGAGCGCAAGCTCGTTTCGCCGGTGTCGGGGCTGAACACAACGCCCTTGGTGTCGAGTATCTGCTGCCGCACCGCCGGCAGGCGCTCGTTGATCACTACGCCGAGAAAATCGACCGCCACGGATTCGTCGCTGACGAAGATGTCCTCCACTTCGGAGCCGAACAAGCGTGCGCCCTCGGGCTTAAACCAGTAGGCGCCGCCTTCCGTCTTGTAGGGCGGCTTAAAGTAAGTGCTCAGGTAGTCGCGGAAAAAAACCGGGTCGATGTGATCGTTGCAAAGCAGCGCGTTGCCGACGACAGGGACGAAGGTCGACGGGGCGGCAAAAGCTGCCGTGGCGGTCAGCAGGACAACAAGCAGAAAAAAGCGCATAAGAAAGTATTAACGCATTCCCCTCGGCTTGGCTAGCGAATTCATACGCATGCGACAATTTTTTTGCCGCCTGCTAAAAAGAAGGGGTAGGCCATCTTCGGGTGCCGGCCTCGCGCCGGCTCCGGGATCAACGGAATCGACCATTATCAGGAAGGAATCGTATGGCTGCCAAGAAATTCGTCTATGCCTTTGCCGAAGGCGACGGCAAAAATAAAATGCTGTTGGGCGGCAAAGGGGCCAATTTGTGCGAAATGACCCAGATCGGGCTGAACGTGCCGCCCGGATTCGCCGTCACCACCGAGGCCTGCCTGGCTTACCTGGAGCACAACCGCTTCCCGGACAACCTGATGGAGGAAATCAAAAACCACCTACAGGCCCTGGAAAAAGCCACCGGCAAAGGCTTCGGCAGCGAAACCCAGCCCCTGCTGGTCTCGGTTCGCTCCGGCTCGGCCATGTCCATGCCGGGAATGATGGACACCATCCTCAACCTCGGCCTCAACGGTAAATCCCTGCCCGGCCTGATCAAGCAAACCGGCAACGAGCGCTTCGCCTACGATGCCTACCGCCGCTTTATCCAGCTCTACGGCAAGATCGCTCTCGGCGTGTCCGACGAATTGTTCGACGAGCGCATGAATGCGGTCAAGGCGAAATACGGCGCCACCCAGGACGTCGATCTCAACGCCGCCCATCTCAAGGAACTGTGCGACGCCTTTCTCGCCATTGTGCAAGAGCAAACCGGCAAACCTTTCCCGGAAGACCCCTACGAACAACTGGAAATCGCCGTGCAGGCGGTATTCCGCTCCTGGATGGGCAAACGCGCCATCGACTACCGCAAGCAGTTCCGCATCACCCAGGAAATGGCCAACGGCACCGCGGTCAACGTGGTGACCATGGTGTTCGGCAATATGGGCAACGACTCCGCGACCGGCGTCGGCTTCACCCGCAATCCCGGCACCGGGGAAAATACGATCTTCGGCGAATACCTGGTAAACGCCCAGGGCGAGGACGTGGTAGCGGGCATCCGCACCCCCAAGCCGATCGCCGAAATGGCCCGGGAAATGCCCGATCTCTACCGCCAGTTGGTGGAACTGCGCGATAAGCTGGAGGTCCATTACCGCGAGGTACAGGATTTCGAGTTCACCATCGAGAAGGGCACGCTGTACTGCCTGCAAACTCGCAACGGCAAAATGAACGCCCACGCCATGGTGATTACCTCGGTGGAAATGTCCCAGCAAGGGCTGATTACCCGAGAGGAAGCCCTGACCCGCATCAACCCCATGCTGCTGGAACAATTGCTGGTGCCGACGCTGTCCACGGCCTTTGCCGGCAGTGCGCTGGCCCAAGGCCTGCCGGCCTCGCCCGGCGCCGCCTCGGGCAAAATCGTGTTCGACGCCGACAGCGCTGAAATGCGCGGCAATCTGGGCGAAAAAATCATTTTGGTGCGCGAGGAAACCAAGCCGGAAGACATCCACGGCTTTTTCGCCGCCCAGGGCATACTCACCAGCCGCGGCGGCAAGACCTCCCACGCCGCCGTGGTGGCCCGCGGCATGGGCAAACCCTGCGTTTCCGGCTGCGAACGCATCGCCATCGACGTCCACGAGCGCCGCGCCACGGTGGGCGACACGGTGCTGCACGAGGGCGACGTCATCACCATCGACGGCAGCAGCGGCAACGTCTATGCCGGAGAAATTCCCACGGTGGAATCGCAATTCTTCGAGGAAATGTCCACGCTATTGGGCTGGGCCGACCAAGCCGCCAAGCTGAAAGTCATGGCCAACGCCGACACTCCCCGCGACGCCGAGCGGGCGCGCCGCTACGGCGCCATGGGCATAGGCCTGTGCCGCACCGAGCGCATGTTCAACGACAGCGACCGCCTACCCATCGTGCAAGAGATGATCCTGGCCGAAACCCGTGAAGAACGAATAAACGCGCTGAACCGCCTGCTGCCGATCCAGCGCCGCGACTTCAAGGGCATCTTCCGCGCCATGGCGGGCTTGCCGGTGACGGTGCGCCTGCTCGACCCGCCGATCCATGAATTCCTCCCCACGGCGGAACAGCTTGAATTCGAGATCAAGCACCTGCGCCACTTGCAGGCCGCCGTGCGGGACATGGAGGAGCTGCCGGATACTCTGAAAATGCTCGACCCCGAGCTCTACCAAAACTCCCTCGGCAGCCTGGAAAAACTCCAGTCCAGTCTCGTCCAGTTCAAGGAGTCGCGCTTGGAAAACGCCCTCATTGCCAAGAAAGAAGCGGTCCTGAAGAAAGTGCACACGCTCCACGAGGTCAACCCCATGCTCGGTCATCGCGGCGTGCGCCTGGGCATCACCTTCCCGGAAATCTACGCGATGCAGATCCGCGCCATCCTGGAAGCGGCCGCCGAGTGCGTCAAGGAGAAGATCGAGGTGCACCCGGAAATCATGGTGCCCCAGGTTTGCACCCCGCAGGAACTGAAACGGGTGCACGCCCTGGTGGCGGAAATCCTGCCCGAAGTCGAAGCCCAGTATGGCGTCAAGGTGCCCTTCAAGTTCGGCAGCATGATCGAAGTGGTGCGCGCCTGCCTGCGCGCCGCGCAATTGGCGCAAGATGCCGAATTCTTCTCCTTCGGCACCAACGACCTCAGCCAAGCCACCTTCTCCTTCAGCCGCGAGGACGCCGAGAACAAGTTCTTGCCGATGTACAACGAAACCGGCATCCTCCACGATAACCCCTTCGAAGTGCTGGACGTGAAGGGCGTCGGCCGTCTCATGGACATGACCGTCCAATGGGGCCGTGCAACCCGCCCCGACCTCAAGGTGGGCATCTGCGGCGAACAAGGCGGGCAACCCGATTCCATCCGTTTCTGCCACTACGTCGGGCTGAATTACGTTTCCTGTTCCACGCCGCGGGTGCCCATCGCCCGCCTCGCCGCCGCGCAGGCCAAACTGAAGGAAAACGAATACGGTAAAGACATCTACGCCTAGCGCCGCCGGCCAGACGGCCGTCACGGCGAGTCCGGTCAAACTGACGGTCGATTTGACCGTCGGCCAGGCATATCGGCGCATACTCGCCAATTGCCTGGGCCATTTACGCGGCAACCGGGGCGCGGTGGCCAATAGCGACGATATCGAGGCCGTCCACCAAATGCGCGTGGCCGGGCGCCGCCTACGGGCGGCACTCGCCCTATTCGAACCGCCCGATGGCGGTATGGCCGCCGAATTATCCGAGGAAGTGCGTTGGCTGGCGCTGTGTTTGGGCAACGCCAGGGATTGGGATGTGTTCGTAACGGAAACATGGCCGTGGCTCGTGCCGGCCGGCACGGCCGGGTCCGAACCGCTCTTCCGCCTGGCGCAGGAGCGGCAAGCGGCCGCCCGGCTTGCCGCCCGAAAAGCCGTGCGTTCGCGCCGCTACCGCGCATTGATCAATCGCCTCGAAGCATGGATAGCCGACGAAGGCTCGCTGGGCGAACCTTCCGAAACCTTACCCCGGCTTTCCCGGCTAGGCGATCACAGCGGCAAGCTGCTGGCCAAAAGGCTGCGCCGCGTGCTGCGCCGGGCGGGCAAGCCGGACAAATTGACGGAAAACAGACGCCATGCGCTGCGCATCAGCGCCAAAAAACTGCGCTATACCGCCGAATTCCTCTCGTCACTTTACCCGACCACGTCTGTCCGGCCTTACCTTAAGCAGTTGTCCGCGGTGCAGGACGATTTGGGCGTGCTCAACGATGGCGCCGTGACGCACCGCTTGCTGGGCGAATTGGCGGGTGCTGCCGCGACGGCCGATAGCGCCGCGCTCACGCAGATGGGCGCCGCGAATGCCCGCCGCACGAAAATGCAGTTGCGCAGCCTCAAAAAAAACTGGCGCCGCTTCGAGCAAACGACGCCGTTCTGGGAATCGAAGAAGGATTGACGTATTCTGTAAAATCCAACCTGTATTGGGAGCGCGCTCATGTTTGAATCTGCCGAACTCGGCCATAAAATCGATAAAGAAACCTATAACAAGGAAATTCCAGCCTTGCGCGAAGCGCTGCTGGAATCCCAACTGGAGTTGGTGCGCCAAGGAAACTTTCCCATCGTTATTTTGGTCGGCGGCCTAGACGGAGCCGGTCGCGGCGAAACGGTGAATTTGCTGAACGAGTGGATGGACCCGCGCCACATCCAGGCCCACGGCATGGGCGACCCCTCCGACGAGGAATTGGAGCGCCCAACGATGTGGCGGTTTTGGCGCGTGCTGCCGCCTAAGGGCAAAATCGGTATTTTTCTCGGCTCCTGGTATACCAGCCCCATTTTGCGGCGGGCCTTCGACGAGATCAGCAACGCCGATCTGGTCCAGGCCTTGGACAGCAATGTTCGTTTTGAAAAAATGCTCACAGACGAAGGCACGCTGCTGCTCAAGTTTTGGTTCCACCTGGCCAAGGACACGCAGCAGAAGCGGCTGAAATCGCTGGAAAAGGACCCCCGCACCCGGTGGCGGGTAAGCGAGCGCGATTGGTTGCATTTTAAAATGTACGACACTTTCCGCTCCGTTTCGGAACAAGTGATCCGCCAAACCAGCACCGCCGAAGCACCGTGGATCATCATCGAAGGGGCCGACGCGCGTTACCGCAGCCTGACCGTGGGGAAAATCCTGCTGCAGGCTCTGCGCAAACGGCTGGAGCACCCGGAAATCCGCCCCGCGACGGTCAATGCACCGCCCCTATTGCCCTCCATCGATAATAT
>JAIOJO010000212.1 GCA_019911985.1 Sulfuricellaceae bacterium
GGCCATTTTGGGCGAGTTGCTGGACGTTGCCGTGCCGGACTCCTGGCCGGTTTTTCCCGAGGCCTTCGGCTACTGGCGCTACCTGCTCGCTTACGACCCGGCCTATATCGGCTGGGCCAATTGGATCGTCACGCATAGGCGCGACAAAATCGCGATCGGCGAGTGCAGCTTCAAGGGACGGCCCGACTCGCTGGGCAGCGTCTCCCTCGGCTACGGCATCGTTCCCGAATACCAGCGCCGCGGCTACGGCGCGGAAGCCGTTCAGGCGCTGGTCGGCTGGGCTTTCGCGCAAAGCCCGGTGAGCGCCATCCATGCGGAAACCCTGGACGGCAACCGGGCTTCGATCCGCATTCTGGAAAAGACCGGCATGAGCCAGATGGTCGCCCAGGACGGGCGCCTGCATTGGCAATTGCGGCGCGAACACTTTTCTCCGGGGGGGCTATGAGCGATCACGCGCTGGCCATCGACGTGCGCGGCCTAAACAAAAGCTTCGACGGCCTGAAAGCGGTGAACAACCTCGCGCTGCAAGTGCGCGAGGGCGAGATTTTCGGCTTCCTCGGCCCCAACGGCAGCGGCAAGACCACCTCGATCCGCATGCTCTGCGGCCTGCTCACGCCGGACTCGGGCAGCGGCGTTTGCTTAGGGTTCGACGTGATCCGCGAGACCGCCGAAATCAAGCGCCAGGTCGGCTATATGACGCAGCGCTTCAGCCTGTACGAAGACCTGTCCATCCGCGAAAACCTGGACTTCACCGCCCGCGTCTACGGCATGCCCCGGCGCCGCGCCGCCGTAGACCGCAGCCTGGAACGGCTGGGCCTGGCCCATCGCCAGAAGCAACTGGCGGGCAGCCTATCCGGCGGCTGGAAGCAGCGGTTGGCCCTGGCCGCCTGCATGCTGCACGAGCCCCGGCTGCTCTTGCTCGACGAACCCACGGCCGGGGTCGATCCCAAGGCGCGGCGCGATTTTTGGGACCAAATCCACCGCCTCGCCAACGACGGCATCACCGTGCTGGTCAGCACCCACTACATGGACGAGGCCGAGCGCTGTCACCGCCTCGCCTACATCGCCTACGGCAGCCTGCTGGCCGAAGGAACGGCGCAGGAAGTGGTGGCCCGCTCCGGCATCGTCACCTGGACCGTGGAAGGCGACGATCTGTTTGCCTTGGCGGAGCAAATCCGCGCGCTGCCCGGCGTCGAGCAAGTGGTGCCCTTCGGCAACACGCTCCATGTCAGCGGCGTCGATTCCGAGCGCATGCTGCGCTCTCTGGCGCCTTACCGCGAAGCGGGCGCTTACCGCTGGTCGCTGGCCCAACCGGGGCTGGAGGATGTTTTCATCCAGTTGATGGGCGCGGCCCGGGACAACGTGGCATGAGCGGCCGCTTTTCCTGGCACCGCTTCTGGGCCATCGTGGTGAAGGAATTCATCCAGATGCGCCGCGACCGCCTGACCTTCGCGATGATGGTCGGCATCCCGCTGATCCAGTTGATCCTCTTCGGCTTCGCCATCAACTCCGACCCCAAGCATCTGCCCACCGCGGTGCTCGCGGCGGACAACAGCGTGTTCGCCCGCAGCTTCGTGCGCGCGCTGGAAAACAGCGAGTATTTCGACGTGGTGCGCCACGCCGCCAGCGAGGCCGAAGCGGAGCGCCTGATCGCGCTGGGCGAGGTGCAGTTCGTCGTGACCATCCCGGAAGACTTCTCGCGCGCGCTGCAGCGCGGCGAGCGCCCGGCCATCGCGGTCGAGGCCGACGCCACCGACCCGTCCGCCACCGGCAACGCCATCGCGGCCCTCGGTTTCCTGGCGCAAAGCGCGCTCAACCGCGACCTGCAGGGGCCGCTGCAAGCCCTCCAGAGCAAGCCCGCGCCCTTCGACGTGCTGATCCACCGCCGCTACAACCCGGAAGGCATCACCCAGTACAACATCGTGCCGGGCCTGATGGGGGTGATACTCACCATGACCATGATTATGATGACCGGCCTGGCGATGACCCGCGAGCGCGAGCGCGGCACCATGGAAAACCTGCTCGCCACGCCGGTGCGGCCCTTCGAGGTGATGGCGGGTAAGATCGTCCCCTACATCCTGGTGGGCTATATCCAGGTCACGCTGATCCTGCTGGCGTCGCGGGCGATTTTTTCCGTGCCCATGCTGGGCAGCGTGGCCTTGCTGTACGCCGGGGTGCTGGTTTTCATCGCCGCCAACCTGGCGGTTGGGATCACCTTTTCCACCGTGGCGCGCAACCAGATGCAGGCGATGCAGATGACC
Organism: Sulfuricellaceae bacterium; assembly: GCA_019911985.1. GTDB lineage: Bacteria > Pseudomonadota > Gammaproteobacteria > Burkholderiales > UBA9220 > JAIOJO01. Next base: position 2,262 of record JAIOJO010000212.1, read on the forward strand.
TTTTTCTTTTTCCTGCCGTCCATGCTGCTGTCCGGCTTCATGTTCCCCTTCCGCGGCATGCCGCACTGGGCGCAGCATGTAGGAGAACTTCTGCCGCTGACACACTTCCTGCGCATGGTTCGCGGCATTATGCTGAAGGGCAACGGGCTGATGGATACTCTACCGCAAATCTGGCCCATCCTGCTATTCATGCTGGCCGTGGTCGGCATCGGCTTGAAACGCTTCCGCAAGACCCTGGATTAACAAGGCTATAATTTGAATCAGTTTGCTGTGAAAGGATGGTAAAAATGACGCGAGTGATGAAACGGATACCGCTGCTGCTGGCGCTGATCGGCGCCAGCCCGGCGCTGCATGCGGCCGACCTGATGGAGGTCTACCGCGACGCGCTAAGCAGCGACCCGGTCTACGCGTCGGCGCGCGCCGCCCGCGACGCCGGGCTGGAGGCCTTGCCCGAGGGGCGCTCGCAGCTCTTGCCCAGCCTCGGCCTGAGCGGCTCGCAAAACCGCAGCGACATCGACCGGAGCGGCTCGCAAAGCGGCTACGATAGCCGCGTTTGGAGCCTGTCCTTGAGCCAGCCGCTGTTCCGCTGGCAAAACTGGGCCGCCTACAAGCAAGGCGAAGAGCGCGCCAAACAAGCCGAAGCGCAATTCGCCAGCGCCGGCCAAGATCTGATCCTGCGGGTGGCGCAAGCCTACTTCGACGTGCTGCTGGCGCAGGACAACGTGGACTTGGCGCGGGCGCAAAAAGCCGCCATCAGCGAGCAGTTGGCCCAGGCCAAGATCAATTTCGAGGTCGGCACCGCCACCATCACCGACACCAACGACGCCCAGGCCCGCTACGACTTGGTCAATGCCCAGGAAATCGCCGCCGGCAACGATCTCGAAGTGAAGCGACAAACCCTGCAGCAGATCATCGGCAAATACCCCGGCTCGCTGAATCCGCTCGGCAGCGCCTTGAGCTTAAGCCTGCCCGAACCCGACG
>JAIOJO010000213.1 GCA_019911985.1 Sulfuricellaceae bacterium
CCCGCGAGCTCTTGTACAATTTCTCGGGGGCAGCGAGGTTGCGCAATTGAACCTCTTCCGTGTAATAGATCAAAGCGCGGTGCAGCTTGTAGAACAGGCTGTTTTCCAGATGGAAGTTTTGGCCGACGAGCAGGCATTCCAAGATTTCGAAGGTGTAGTCGCGGATGTCGTAACGCAACCAGATTCCGCACTTGGTGGTGGAGGCGCCGGTTTCCAGCTTGTCCAGGGTGTCTAGAAATCCCAGCGCTTCAACGACTTGATTGGGCGGCAGGGCGTGGAAACAAACTTCCCGATACTTGACCAGATCGTTGGGCGACATGTGCGTACTCCGAGGCAGGGCGGCAGGGCTTGCGCCAACGGAATAGTTGGCGAGCCTTTATCATTGCCACTATAGCTTAGCGCGCTCGGCGCGGAATGAAAAGCCGCGCCGAGCGTTTGCACCGGCTTGCGCTATTTGCTGCGCTGCAGGATATTCAGGCCCTTGAGCAAGTTCAGCGCTTGATTCAACTGGTAATCTTTTTTCGACACCAGTTCGGTTTTTTGCTCGATGTCTTTGGCGCCATCCTTGGTTTTTGGCGTTTCGGTCACGGCCGGTTTTGCGGCATCGTCGGTACCCGTTTTGTCGTCCTTGTTGGTCAGGTGGTGCTCCAGATCGGCTTCGCGTATGCCGATGCCGTTATCGACAACGCCGTTGACCACGGCTTCTTCCGCCACGATGTCGGGCACGATCCCTTTGGCTTGGATGGAGCGGCCATTAGGCGTGTAGTAACGCGCCGTGGTGAGTTTGATCGCGGTATTGTTGCCCAGCGGGAGGACGGTTTGTACCGAGCCCTTGCCAAAGGTTTGGGTGCCGAGAATGATGGCGCGCTTGTGATCTTGCAATGCGCCGGACACGATTTCCGAGGCCGATGCGGTGCCGCCGTTGACGAGTACGACTAAAGGCACGGTCTTGATGCCGGCCGGAAGCTTCTGTATGTAGTCCTCGTCGCGCGGGCTACGCAAATAATTTTCTTTCGAGGCGAGGAGGCGCATCTTGGCATCCTCGGCGCGTCCGTCGGTATATACGACCAAAGATTGCGGCGGCAGGAAGGCGGCGGAAACGGCTACAGCGGCATTCAGCAGACCGCCCGGGTCGTTGCGCAAATCGAGCACCATGCCCTTGAGCGGCTCCTTGTTTTGTTGATACAGGCTGCTTATCGCTTTTGCCAGGTTTTCGCCGGTTCGCTCCTGAAACTGGGTGATGCGGATATAACCGTAGCCGGGTTCGGCCAGCTTGTATTTGACGCTCTGAATTTTGATTACGGCGCGCGTCAGGGTAAAGGTGAGCGGCTTGGCGGCGCCTTTGCGCAGCACTGTGAGGACGATCTGGGTGTTCGGTTTGCCGCGCATGCGTTTAACCGCATCGTTCAGCGCCATGCCCTTAACCGGGATGTCGTCTAGCTTGATGATCAGGTCGCCGGTTTTGATTCCGGCGCGGTAGGCCGGCGTGTCCTCGATCGGGGACACGACTTTGACGAAGCCGTCTTCCATGCCGACTTCGATGCCTAGGCCGCCAAATTCGCCCTGGGTGCCGACGCGCAGTTCTTTGAACGCGTCCGCGTCGAGGTAGGCGGAGTGGGGGTCGAGGCCCGACAACATGCCGTTGATGGCGGAAGAGATGAGTTTTTTGTCGTCAATTTTCTCGACGTAGTCGCTTTTTATTTTGCCGTACACTTCGGCAAAGGAGCGCAGGTCTTCAATGGGCAAAGGGGATTCTGCCGCCGCGCTGCCGTTCTTTTCGGCAACGGCGGAATAGTTGAGGCTAAGCATGACGCCGATAACGGCGCCAAAGATAATGAGGCTTAGATGTTTAAATTTGCCACGCATGTTTGCTCCGGGAGTGGTGTTATTTTTTCGTTAGCCAGCGTTCCGGATTCACCGGCTTGCTTTGATAGCGAAGCTCAAAGTATAAACCGGATTTCGGGTTGCCGCCGCTGTTTCCAACGGCGGCAATGGTATCACCTGACTTGACTGTGGCGCCGACTTCTTTGTACAGGGTCTCGTTGTTTCCATACAAACTCATAAAGCCATCGCCGTGATCGACGATGATGAGGTTGCCGAAGCCGCGCAGCCAATCGGCAAAGACTACATGCCCATTGGCTACCGCGTATACCGGCGAACCCTCGCGGGCTCGGAAATATAAGCCTTTCCATAAAATCCCGGTATCGTCACGTGGACTGCCGAAGTGGCCGATAAGTTCCCCGGCCACGGGTGCCCTGAGTTTTCCCCGGTACTGGCGAAACGCGCTGGCGCTGGTGTCGGGTTCCGCTGGCGGGGCGCCGCGGGGGGCGGCCGCGGCCGGTTTTTTATGCGGTTTGGCCTTGCTCAGGCGCTCCATGAGTTGGGTTAAGCGTTGCTCGTCCCGTTGCAGGCGCTTAATTTCGCCGCGCTGCTGGGCGATTTGGCTGGATAGGCGTTGCAAGACGTCGCGGCGGTCTTTTTTGCTTTTTTCCAGCGCGATTTTTTGGGCCTGTTGGTCGGCTTTGATTTTGGCCAGCGTTTGCTGCTGATCTTGGGTTTCGTGGGTAATGTTTTGCAGCGAGCCGAGGTCTTGGCGCAATTGCCGGATCAGGTCGGCGTGAGCGCGGTAGAGGTAGGTGTAGTAGTGAAGCTGGCGGGCGGCCTGGTTGGGATCTTCTTGCCCCAGCAGAATTTTCAAGGAGTCCTGGTTGCCGCCGACATACTGCCGGGCGAGCATTTCGCCCACCAGGCTTTGCCGCAGGGCGATGTTGCGGCGGGTCTGGCCGGCCTGATCCTGCAGCCGCTTGAGCTTGTCGCGGCTGGATTCCTCTTGTTGCGAGAGCTGGTGCAGTTGGCGGTTGACGGTGCTGATCGCTTGTTCGCTCTGCTTGAGCGCGTCTCTGGCTTCGTGGCGCGAACTTTCGGCGCTCTCTACGTTTTTCTGGAGTGTGCCGATGCGTTGCCGCAGGTTTTCGAGTTCGATTTTATGCGCTTGCTTTGCCGCGGCGAGCGGCGCGAGACACAGCGCTGCGAATAGAGCGCCGCCGAGTACGGTGTTACGGATGCAGGCGCTCGGGCACACCTTATTCGAGTTCGATGAGGGGTTTGCCAGTCATTTCGGACGGCTGGGGCAAGCCCATCATTTTCAACAGGGTGGGTGCCACGTCTTCCAGTGCGCCGGTCGGAGCGATGCGGGCAGGGCGTCCGATGTAGAGGAAGGGTACGTCGAACATGGTGTGGGCGGTATGCGGATGCTGCGTTTGTTCGTCGAACATTTTTTCCGCATTGCCGTGGTCGGCGGTGATCAGCACTTCCCCGCCCTCTTCTTGCATGGCGCCGACTACGCGGCCTATGCATTCGTCCAATACTTCCACCGCCTTGACGGCGGCTTCCAGTATGCCGGAATGGCCCACCATGTCGCCGTTGGCGTAGTTGCAAACAATGGCATCGTATTTTCGGCTACGGATGGCGGCGACCAGTTTGTCGGTGACCTCGAAAGCGCTCATTTCCGGTTGCAAATCATACGTGGTGACATGGGGCGATTTGACCAGGGTGCGGTCTTCGCCAGGGAAAGGCGTTTCCTCGCCGCCGTTGAAAAAGAACGTAACGTGGGCGTATTTTTCGGTTTCGGCGATGCGCAGTTGATGCAAACCCAGCTTCGATAGGTACTCGCCGAGACAGTTGCGGATGCGTTCCGGCGGAAAGGCGGCCGGAACGTGGAAATCGTCGCTGTAGCTGGTGAGGGTGCAAAACTCCGCCAGCTTAGGGTGGACGCGGCGCTCGAAGCCGGTGAAATTGGGCTCGATAAAGGCGCGTGTGATTTCCCGCGCCCGGTCGGAGCGGAAATTCATGAATACCACGACGTCGCCGTCGACGATACGAACCGGGTCTTCGCCAGCGGGAACGATCAGGGTGGGTTGGACAAATTCGTCGTTTTCGCCGCGCGCATAGGCTTGGTGCAAGGCGTCCAGCGCGTTTTCGGCGCGATGCTCGGCGACGCCCAGGGTCATCGCATTGTAGGCGGATTCGACCCGATCCCAACGCTTGTCGCGGTCCATCGCGAAGAAGCGGCCGATAATCGTGGCGATGCGTCCGACACCGTGCGCGGCCAACTTTTCTTCGGCACGGCGCAAGTAGATTTCCGCGCTTTGGGGCGGCGTGTCGCGTCCGTCGAGAAAGGCGTGGAGATAGATTTTTTTCAGACCGGCCGCGACGGCCATGTCCAGCATGGCGTGGATATGGGCTTCCTGGCTGTGTACGCCGCCATCGGAGAGCAGGCCGAAGATATGCAGGGCCGAGCCGCTTTCTTTCGCCGTGTTGACGGCCAGCGACAAGGCCGGGTTGGTCTTCAGATGGCCGCGGTCGATAGCCAGGTTGATGCGGGTCAAGTCTTGGTAGACCACCCGTCCGGCACCGATGTTGAGGTGGCCTACTTCGGAATTGCCCATTTGGCCTGAGGGCAGGCCGACAGAGGCTTCCGAGGTTTTGATCGTGGTATGGGGGTAGCTATTCCAGAACCTGTCCCAATTGGGTTTGCGCGCTTTTGCGATGGCGTTGTCGGCTCCGCCCTCCCGGTAGCCGAAGCCGTCCAGGATGATCAACAAAACGGGTGTTACCTTCATTCTTCTTTCCAACAGTAGCTTAAACTATTACTATTTTAGTGCTTTTTAATATTTGGCGCATTAGCATTTGCTTCTCAGGCGAGTTTTAGCCATCGACCGATGGCAACGAAATGGAGCGCTCCTGCCGTTTGGGGCCGGGTCGTTTCCCGAGGCAGGCGGGATACGCATTAGTTCGCGCTGTAGTATCATGCGGACGGCACTTGCAAAATTTTTAAGTGATGGGCTTATGAATCTGGATGAAGTTGGATTGATTGATCGCGACGATCATATCGAGCAGGCGTCGCGCGCCATGAAAGCGATGTCGCATCCCTTGCGCTTGAAAATTCTGTGCGTGCTGGGCGAGCGCGAGGTTAGCGTGCAGGACATCGTCGAGAGCGTGGGGACGACTCAAAGCAATATCTCCCAGCATTTGGCCATACTGCGCGATAAGGGTGTGTTGCGAACCCGCAAGGACGCTAACCGTGTTTTTTACCGGGTGGGCGACCCGCGTACTCTTAAGTTGATCGGCATGATGCGCGACGTTTTTTGCGGCTTTGCCAAGTGAGCGCGGCGGAGCTTGGCGGTTCACATTGATTTTTCCCCCTGACCTAGCGCGCTGATTCGGCGTGTTCGCCCCGATGTCCAGCCCGGTGCTTTTCCCGTGGCGAAATAGATGCGGCAAGGCGGGGTGCTTGAAATTTTTTTGGCCGCCTATATTTTTAGCGAAACGCTTGTCTATCGATTGATAGGGGCCGGTTTATTATCCGAAGGAGAATTTGAATGACTGTTAATCGTATCGTGCGCATCGTTGCCGGGTTTTTTGTTCTGCTGTCGCTGGTCTTGGGCTTCGAGGCTAGCCCCTTGTTCCAGAGCCACAATTGGTTGTGGTTTACCGCTTTCGTCGGTTTCAATCTGCTGCAGAGCGGGTTCACCGGGTTTTGCCCCTTGGATACAATGCTGAAAAAAGTCGGCATCAAGGAATCCTGCGAGTCCTGCTGATACCCCGCGCAGCGTAGTCGGCCAAACGGCCGTAGAGGGCCTTGGCAAGGGATGGGCGGACAAAATCAGTAAATGCGAGTCGGAGCTTTTAACGTGCACTTTATAACCGAAAATATGATGTTGATCCTGACGGCAATGGCTGCCCTCGTTATGTTGATGTGGCCGCCGTTAAGCCGGAAGATATACGGCATCAAGGAGGTCGGCCCGCTGGAGGCGACCCAGTTGATCAATCATCACGAGGCCGTGGTTTTGGACGTGCGGGAAGACCGCGAAGTGGCGGAGGGAATGATCCCCGGTTCCAAGCATATTGCATTGGGCCAAGTCGGTTCGCGCCTGCATGAACTGGAAAAATTCAAAAACCGGCCCGTCGTAATCAGTTGCCGTAGCGGTGCCCGTTCGGCCGGTGCCTGCCGCATCCTGCGGAAGAATGGATTCGAGCAGGTGTATAATCTGGCCGGAGGAATTCTTGCCTGGCAACAGGCTAACATGCCGGTGGAGAAGCGATAAATGGCAAATGTTACGATGTACTGTACGGCGGTCTGCCCCTATTGCACTATGGCAGAGCGCTTACTCTTGAGCAAAGGCGTTACCCAAATCGACAAGATCCGTATCGATACCGACCCCGCGAAGCAAGCGGAAATGATAGCGTGCACCGGCCGCCGCACCGTGCCGCAAATCTTTATCGACGACTACCATGTCGGCGGCTACGATGATTTGGCGGAACTGGATCAGGACGGCGGGCTGGCTCCGCGTCTGGCCAAATAATCAAGCTAGGATTGCGCAGCGATGAATGTCGTTTGTCCGAAATGCATGGCCGCCAACCGGGTGCCGGACGAGCGCCTGGGGCAGAATCCGAAGTGCGGAAAATGCGGCCAGTATCTTCTCGACGGCGTCCCCGTTGAATTGACCGGCGAAACCTTCGGTCGCTTTATCGCTAGCAACGACATGCCGGTTGTGGTGGATTTTTGGGCCTCGTGGTGCGGCCCATGCAAAATGATGGCTCCGGTTTTTTCCCAGACAGCGGCGCAAATGAAAACGGACGTGCGCTTTGCCAAAGTCAATACCGAACAACAGCAGAATTTAGCGCAGCAGTACCAAGTGCGCAGCATTCCCACCCTGATCCTGTTCCGCCAAGGGCGCGAAGTGGATCGCGTGGCGGGTGCGATGGATGCCGCCAATTTAAAAAACTGGCTGGCGATGCGACGTTGACAGACCGGCGCAAGCCGGTTTTTATTTATTAAGGGAGAATTAGATTGAGCGAAGAACAAAGCAATCCGCCGAGCGAAGAACACGGCGAACCTATTTTTAGCATCGAAAAAATTTACGTCAAAGACCTTTCGCTGGAAGTTCCTCATGCGCCGCAAATTTTTATGGAACAGAACTCGCCTCAAGTCGATGTGCAAATGCACAACCGCAGCCGTCAGATAGGCGAAGATAATCTTTACCAATCCGAAGTGAGCGTGACGGTTACCGCCAAGCTGGAAGACAAAACCATGTTTTTGGTAGAAGTGGTGCAGGCCGGCATTTTCCGCATTGCCAACGTGCCTCAAGAACACTTGAATCCGGTGCTCGGCATTACCTGCCCGAACATCTTGTTCCCCTATGCCCGCGAAGTGGTTTCCGACGCAATCAACCGCGCAGGCTTCCCGCCTTTGTTGCTGAGTCCGGTGAATTTCGAGGCGCTCTATCAGCAACAGATCGCACCGGCCGAAACCGCTACGGCCCACTAGAAATCCGTGTCCATGCCCGTTAAGCCCCGGCCGATATTTGCCCAAAGCTTGGCTGGCTTGGCGCTTTTGTGCGGACTCGTGCCGCCGGCGCTGGCGCTGGATTTCCGCTCCGTCGCCGAACCGGGCGTGATTTTCTACGACGCGCCTTCCCGCCAAGCCAAAAAACTGTACGTAGTCTCGCGCTATTATCCGGTCGAGGTTATCGTGAGCTTGGAGGCTTGGCTCAAAGTGCGCGATCAACGCGGCGACCTGGCCTGGGTCGAGAAAAAAAATGTCAGCGATAAGCGCATGGTGGTGGTTACCGCCGCATTGGCGCAGGTGCGTAAGGAAGCCAAAGACGACGCAGCCGTGGTTTTTCAGGCGGAAAAGGACGTGGCGCTGGAATGGGTGAACGATGCGCCGCCCGCCGGCGGGAACGATTCGCACCCTGGCTGGGCAAGGGTGCGGCATAGCGACGGCGCCAGCGGATACGTTCGCATCGACCAGGTGTGGGGCTTATGAAACTCAGCATCCTGGGCGCCGGGGCATGGGGCACGGCCCTGGCCCTGAGCCAGGCGGAACGCCATCAAGTGACCCTCTGGACAAGAGACGGCCGCCACGCGCAAGAAATGGAGGCGGAACGCTGCAATAACCGTTATTTTCGCGGTTTTCCCTTCCCGCCTTCGCTGCGCTTGACATCCGATATTCAAGCGGCGGCGGGGGGCGTGGACTTGTTGTTGGCCGCCGTTCCCACCGCGGGCTTGCGCCAGACTCTGAGCGCGGTGGCGGTTCGAGAAGCCCCCTTGATTTGGGTGTGCAAAGGCTTCGAGGGCGGCAGCGCTAAAATGCCGCATCAGGTGGTGGCGGAAGAATGGCCGACGGATATTCCCCGCGGCGTTTTATCCGGCCCCAGCTTCGCCCAGGAAGTGGCGGCTGGCCTGCCCACGGCCTTGACTTTGGCTTCGGGCGATGAAGACTTTGCCTGCCGGATGGCGCAGCAATTGCACACCGGCCGTTTGCGTATTTATAACAGCGATGATGTGATCGGGGTGGAGGTCGGCGGGGCGGTCAAGAATGTCATGGCGATTGCCGCCGGCATTTCCGACGGTTTGGGCTTCGGTTACAACGCTCGCGCCGCACTGATTACCCGCGGCCTGGCTGAAATTACCCGGCTTGGCTTGGCGCTGGGCGGCCGCTTAGAAACCTTTATGGGGCTGACGGGTATGGGCGATCTGATTCTTACCTGCACCGGCAACTTGTCGCGTAATCGTACCATTGGCCTGGAACTCGCCAAGGGACGTCCTCTGGTGGAGGCTCTGGAGGCCTTGGGCCACATCGCCGAAGGGGTGCATACCGCTAAGGAGGTGCTCAACTTGGCGCGGAAATTGGCTGTCGAAATGCCGATAACCGAAGCCGTCTATCGTATTTTGTACCAAAATCTTCCGGCGGCGTTGGCGGTAGACGAGCTCTTGGGGCGCGAACCCAAGACCGAGAATTTTCTTTAGTTCGTCACCCCGGTCGACAGCTCGATGTCCTGAGCGGTGAATTGGGCGGGGTGTTCATAGCCGGCTGTGTGGGCCAAAGAGAGCCGTTCCTTGCGAAACCCTCGGATATAACGCGCAATGCGTTGCGACTTAAGATCGACGTCGAGACCCGCCTGATACCATTCGCTCATCGGCGCAACACCCGTTGGGCAATGTTTCTGTTCTATATGATGGGAAGTCCCGTTTTTGTTTTTGCTTGAGTCGGGTACAGTCTTGCTAAATACCGGTTATAGACATCGAGGCGCTTGGAAGCTGGAGTGCTTTAAGGAGCCTCTGATTAAGTCGCACGGGGTCGCGACGGGGTTTTGCGGGATGCCGGGCACGAAGCGAGGCGCGCGGTGTGGTCATTCCACACAAGCGTCGAGCGACACCGCCCAGCGCCCGCAAAACCCCGTCCCGTAAGGGTTGTGTCAAAAGCCGGCGTCTGCTGCGTTGCGCTCCTTGGCATCGTAGGCTCGCTACGACCGGCGTCGCGCGCCTTGCAGCCTCCGGCTTTTG
>JAIOJO010000214.1 GCA_019911985.1 Sulfuricellaceae bacterium
CGGCAACGGCGCCCGCTGCCCCGGTTCAAGCGGCCGCGACCCCGGCCGCACCGCCTACTGCGGCTCCGGCAGCGCCTGCCGCTCCGCTGGCGGCGGAAGCAACGCCCCGCCCAGCCGCAAGCCATGCCAGCGCGCCGGCCAAGCACGCTCCAAAAGCGGAAGCGCGCGTTACGGTATGTCATAGCTGCGGCGTAATCACCTCGATTCGCGCCATCGAACAGCAAGGCGAAGGCAGCGGACTCGGCGCCGTCGCCGGCGGCGTAACCGGGGCCTTGCTCGGGCATCAAATCGGCGGCGGCACGGGAAAAGATATCGCCACCCTTGCCGGCGCCGTAGGCGGCGCTTATACCGGCAACCAAATCGAGAAGAACGTCAAGAAAAGCAGGCGCTATGAAATCACTGTCCGCATGGAAGACGGCACCCACCGCGTCATCAACCAAGCAACGGAACCCGCTTTCGCGACAGGCGATAGAGTAAAAATTATCGACGGCCGCCTCGAACTGAACTAATACCCCACAGGGGTATATTGACAGCTTCTTCGCACGTCGGATAAGATGACTCCGCAACCTCTGCGGAGTCATCATGAGCGAGTCCTCCCCCAACAAACGTATCGAATTGCCGGTCGGCGGCATGACCTGCGCCGCCTGTTCCACCCGTTTGGAACGCTCTTTAAACAAGCTCTCCGGCGTCCAGGCCGCCGTCAACCTGGCTAGCGAGAAGGCCAGCATCGACTTCGACGCGGCGCAAACTGACCCGTCGCAACTGGTCAAAGCAATCGAAAAAGCCGGTTTCAAAGTGCCGCCACAGACGGTCGAATTCCAGATCGGCGGCATGACCTGCGCCGCTTGCGCCAACCGCATCGAAAAATCGCTGAACAAGCTTCCCGGCGTCGATGCCACCGTCAACTTCGCCAGCGAAAAAGCCCATATCCGTTTCCAGCCCGGAATCGCCAGCAAGGACGAACTCGCTGCCACCATCCGCAAAACCGGCTACCAAGCCTACGAAGCCGTTGCGGCGGGCCATTCCGAGGAAAAGGCGCGGCGCGAAGAGGCCTACCGCGCCGAGTTCCGCAAGTTTCTGTTTTCCGCCGCGCTGACCCTGCCCCTGCTGCTGCAAATGATCCCCATGCTCAGCGGCAGCCATCAGGAATGGCTACCGCGCTGGCTGCAATGGCTGCTCGCCACGCCGGTCCAATTCTGG
>JAIOJO010000215.1 GCA_019911985.1 Sulfuricellaceae bacterium
TTCCTGTCCGACCCCTTCATCTTCATATTCTGGTGGTTCATTATCTTGACCGTCTTTATCTGGGGCCGCGGATTCTTTTGTGGCTGGCTTTGCCCTTACGGCTCCCTGACGGAAATCACATTCAAAATCGCCCGTGCAATCGGCCTGAAACGCTTCCAGTTCAGCCTACCACAGCCGCTTCACGACAAGCTGAAATGGGCCAAATACGGCATTTTTTTTGCACTGCTTGGTGTTTCGTTCTTCTCCATGGGCCTGGCGGAGAAATTGGCGGAAGTAGAGCCTTTCAAGACCACCTTCCTAGTCGGCGTTCTCCACCGATCCTGGCCCTACGTGCTTTTCTGGGGGATATTGTTCGGCCTATCGCTATTCATGGAACGGCCTTTCTGCAAATACCTGTGTCCTCTCGGTGCCGGCTTGGCTATACCCTCCACCTTGCGCTTCTTCGGGCTGAAGCGAAAAGCCGAATGCAAAACGTGTGCGGCCTGCGCAGAAGGCTGCGGCTCTCTCGCCATCAATGCCCAAGGGAAAATCGACCAGAGGGAATGCTTGCTGTGTCTGGACTGCATGGTTATGTATTATGACGACCACTCGTGTCCGCCGTTGAGCCAGGAACGAAAAAAACGGATGAAGAGAGGCATCCCCATCACGCCGATTGCGGCCAACGGATACTTCACGCCAGTGCAAAACGACCTAGACTAGCGCGTCGATCACCATGCAGGTGATACCTAATTGAAGCCAATCACCAGGACGATTGTTCCCAACATGCTGGCAATACCCCAACGTCTTTTGCTCTCGATCTTGACATTACTGCTCGCGCAAGAGGCTCAAGCCACCGTTTGGCACGTCCATCCGGGCGAGTCTATCGAAGCGGCAATTAAAGCCGCCCATGCGGGAGACACCGTAAAGGTCGAACGAGCTTATTATCACGAGCACCTAGTGATCGATAAGGCCCTCATTCTGCAAGGCATAGACCGACCCACAATCAGCGGCGATAATCTAGGCGATGTAATCCGCGTTAAATCGCCTGACGTGCGAATTGAGGGCTTTATCGTTCGGGATAGCGGTAGCGACCTGACGGCTCAGAATGCCGGCATCTATATCCAGCCAGGCGCGGATCGCGCCGCCGTGGTCAGCAATGCTATTGTCTATTCCTTGTTCGGCATGTGGATTGAAGGCGTTAAAAAAGTAGTCATTGCGAACAACAATATTACCGGAAAACGCGATTTCGACTCACCCAATCGGGGCAATGGCATTCAACTCTACAACACCGACGGCGCCCAAATCATCGGCAACAACATCAGCTTCACCCGGGATGGCATTTACGTTGACGTATCGAACCACGCCATATTTCGAGGCAACAAGATTCATAACGTGCGCTATGGCACCCACTATATGAATTCGAACCACAACCTGTGGGAAAATAATGAGTCTTACTTTAATCGCGGCGGTCTGGCTTTAATGATGGTTAAGGACAATACGGTACGGGGCAACAAAGTGTGGGGTAATTCCGACCACGGCATCATGTTGCGCACCATGCAGGACTCCCTCGTCGAAAATAATATCGTCTCAGGCAATAGCCGGGGATTCTTTGTCTACGATGCCGAATTTAATGTACTACGGAATAATCTGGTCATCGGCAATCATGTGGGCATCCACCTCTGGGCGGGTTCTATCCATAACCAGGTCTATGGCAACGATTTCATCGCTAACCGCGACCAGATTAGGTACGTGGCCGCACGGGACGAAAACTGGGGCGGCAAGGTCGGCAATTATTGGAGTAATTATCTAGGCTGGGATCGCGACGGCGACGGCATCGGCGACATCCCCTACGAGGCCAGCGACGTGGTCGACCGCCTCACCTGGCGCAACCCGATGACGAAACTTTTGCTCAATAGCCCGGCGGTACAAACCTTACGCATGGTTGCCCGGCAATTTCCGCTATTTCGCTCACCCAGCATTGTTGACACACATCCGCACATGCAGCCTTTTTTCAAAAACTGGAGTACTTGGCTTGACAAACAACGTCATTGAAGTCCGGCATGTCAAAAAATCGTTCGGCGATATACAGGCCTTGAACGATGTCAGCCTATGCGTCGAGCGCGGCGAGGTTTTTGGTTTAATTGGCCACAACGGCGCAGGCAAAAGCACCCTATTCAAATCGATGCTAGGCTTGATCCAACCCGATGCCGGGGACATCCTGATCAACGGCACCCCGCTGCACGGCGAAGCTTTTCGCCAGGTTCGTCGCCGTATCGGCTACCTTCCCGAAAACATAGTGTTTTACGATAACCTGACCGGGCTGGAAACCTTATGGTTTTTTGCCGACCTCAAGGGCGTGCCCAAATCGGAATGCCTAGCTGTACTGAAAACGGTGGGACTCGATCATGCCGCTCGCCGCCGGGTACGAGGTTACTCCAAAGGAATGCGCCAGCGGCTCGGATTCGCCCAAGCCTTATTGGGAAAACCAGACATTCTCTTTCTCGACGAGCCGACCACTGGACTTGACCCGGTCGGCATCCGCGAATTTTACGGGATCATCAGCATCCTCAAGAAGCAAGGCGCGACCATCATCCTGACCTCGCATATCTTGGCCGAAATTCAAGAGCGAGTGGACCGCCTGGCGCTGATGAGCACAGGACGGGTTCAAGCCGTGGGAACCGTGCATCTACTACGCGAAAATCTCGGCCTCCCCATGCAAATTCAAATCGTCCCTCACCCGGAAATATTGCCGCCCGTCCTAGCCACCATGGAAGCCAACGGGTTTTCGCATACCATCCAAAGCGACGAAGGCATTACGGTGATCTGTCCGCGTGACCAGAAAATACCCCTGTTTGCCGCGCTGGCCCCTTACCTGTCGGAAATGATCGACATCCGCATCACCGAGCCTTCCTTGGAAGATGTATTCCACGGCTATTCCATACCCAAGCCAACCACCCACACTAGGGAAAACCCATAATGGCCATCGGCATTGACATTTCGCAAATCGGCGTCATCGCTTCCAAGGAGTTCTGGGATCGTATCCGCAACCGTTGGGTCGTGGCGATAGCCATCGTGTTCGCCGTATTCGCCCTGCTCATTGCCTACTTCGGCTCCGCGCAGCAAGGCACAGTCGGCTTCAAAGGCATCGAAGTCACCATCGCCAGCTTGGTTAGCCTGGTCATCTACTTGGTTCCCCTCATCGCGCTGATCCTCGGCTACGATGCTATCGTCGGCGAGCGGGAACGGGGTTCCCTGGATTTATTGCTATCGATGCCGATCACCCGCCTGGAATTGCTGCTGGGGAAATTTTTCGGTCTGTCCGCCGCCTTGTCCTTCTCGACTCTAGCGGGTTTCGGTCTCGCGGGGGTGCTGATTGCTCCCCAAATCGACTTGAACTCCCTATACAACTACGCTGGCTTCGTCATCAGCGCTATTCTCATGGGCATGGCCTTTCTGAGCATGGGGGTGATGGTATCCGTGCTCGCTTCCGACCGAACCCGCGCCAGCGGCGCCGCTATCGCGCTTTGGTTCTTTTACGTACTGGTTTACGACCTTCTATTGCTTGGCGCACTCGTGGTCAGCGGCGGCCAAATCGGGGGAGATTTCTTTCCCTACTTACTCTTGCTCAACCCGGCGGACATCTTCCGCATCCTCAATATCTTCAGCATGGCTGAAGTAAAAAATCTTTATGGCCTGGCAACGGTTTTCCCCGAAACTTTGTCCGATCCGAAACTACTCGGCGAAATAATGGTCTGCTGGATCATCGCACCGCTGGGTATAGCCGCATGGAGAATCGAATGAGTATTACCAAATCACCCCCTATTAGCGGCTGGCTTGCCGTGGTCGGGTTATGCGCCCTTCTGTCCGCCTGCAACAAGGCGCCCGAGCAACTCGCCGCAATAGAACCGGCAAAAACAGCGGCCTGTGCGCTGGACGGCATGCTGCTCATGGATTACCCCGGCCCTAAGGGGCAAATACAATACGACAAAGGCGAAACGGATTTTTTCTGCGATACGGTGGAAATGCTTTCGATTTATTTGCGTCCCGAACAACAAAAACGCGTCAAGGGTATTTTCACCCAGGACATGGGGAAAGCGGATTGGAAAAACCCAGTCGGCCATTGGATAGATGCAAAATCGGCCTATTACGTATTAGGCAGCACGCGACAAGGTAGCATGGGGCCCACGCTGGCATCGTTTGCCAACGTGGCAGATGCCGACGCTTTCGCCAAACAATACGGCGGGAAAGTGCTCCGCTTTAAGGAAATCACCCCCGATATGGTGATACTTGATGGCGGTGTTTTAAACGACGCGCCAATGTAGAGGAGAAAATGATGCCCGGTTTTTATGAAAACATCCCCGAGGAGCAAGCGGATCAAATTGAAGCCATCTCCCGGCTGCGATTCGAGTTGCGCGAGAATCACGCCGCCTTGCTGAAAAAATATGCTGTCGAGAATATATATCAGTTAAAACAAGAAATTGAAAATGGTAATATTCCAGAACACCCCGCTTACGAAGATTATCTCAGCGCAAGCCTCACCAGCCAAACGCAGGAAATCCTACGCGAGGAACTCAAAGCCTACTTGGCGGAACTTTAAACACGATGAATTTACACCTGGAACTTAAAGACAAACTCGAAACGGCTTATGGCAACGGGCCGTTGATCTCTATCGACCTGAAGCAGGACGCCCTTATCGCCGAGTTCGATACCGGCGTGGCAATCGAATTACGCTATCTGAGCCAGGAAGAATACTCTATCGCTTGGGTATGGGGAGAAGCCGAATTTAGAATCGACACAGCCCCCCTGCACCCCCATTTGAATACCTACCCGAATCATCTACACGACGACAGCGGAAATACCGTGGACGATCCCCTAACGTCGCCGAGCAAGGCACCCTGGGACAACGTCCAAGGCTTACTCGGCGTAATCATAAACAAGCCGCTCGTGACGGCTACTTAAACCGTCAAAACATAGGGGCTCCGGCAGTAACGATAAACACTGCTGGATGCCCGATAAGCCCAACTTATTGGGCCTGGCTCACCATATAGTCAACAGCCGCTTTCACGTCGTCGTCCGAAAGCGAAGGGTTAGCCCCCTTAGCCGGCATTTGTCCCTTACTTCCCGTGAACCCTTCCAAGGCATGTTTGTACAGAACATCCTTGCCCTGAGCGATACGCGGCCCCCACTCGGCTTTGTTGCCCTTAATAGGAGCGCCGCCAGCCCCTGTTTGGTGGCACATGGAACACACGTTCTTGAACACGCTTTCTCCCTTGCCCGCCTCGGCTGGGGCGGCGGCCGGCGCCGCCTGAGGTGCTACTGTTGCGGCTGCAGGCTGTGCGGCTGTATCAGCCGCTTGTTTGGGTTCCTCTTTAGAGCTACACGCACCCAGTAATACCGAACAAAGCAGGACAGACAGCGGCTTCCATGAAATCTTCATAATCAAATATCCCCTTCAAAACGAAATAACAACATTATGCTCGACATGCGCCGAATCGTCACCATCCAACTACATCCATTAACAATGAATCAGGATAAATTATACTCAGGTCGTGCTTGAAAAATCCTTGACTTGAATCAACCTCAACCAAGCACCCCGCACCCTTCGGGTTCGACCCTTGTTTAGGAGCCTCTGATTAAGTCGCACGGGGATCGCGTTGCGTCAAAAGCCGGTGGCTGCAAGGCGCGCGACGCCGGTCGTAGCCAGCCTACGATGCCCAGGAGCGCAACGCCACAGACGCCGGCTTTTGACACAACCCTTACGG